>JAFCCF010000010.1 GCA_017610325.1 Candidatus Aminicenantota bacterium
CAAATCAAATCACATACCTAAACCCAAGTAGTGGGTGGTGGCACGAATACACTTATGATTCTGGATTAGGTAGCTATACAGAGCAGCATTGGCAAGATGGTATTGACAATCCTATGAAGCAAGATGGTCAAGCTCAGGGCCCCTTTTATATGTTGGGGTTGCTTGTTAATAATCCTAATGCTAATTCATGGACTATAGATGGTCAGATATATAATAAAAATAATCTGCCTGAAGATTACCAAGACCAAATATATTCTCTATTCTACCAACAAAACCCATCCCCTCCAAATACTGCTACAGGCGGCATTGCCGAATCAAGCATTCCTGACGGAAAAACAATGTTTGGAGATGACTATATGTATATTTATGATGCAGGTAAAGGTCAATGGGAAAAGCTTGATTTCAGTGGCCAGTCTGTTAACGGCGGAACATTCCTTGACACCTCAGAGCTTCCTGATATTCTTCAACAGGATCTAAAGGCAGAGTTCCCTGCGGGACCATCAACAACACCAGACATACCAAGTCCAATGGTTGACCAAAGCTTTGACTATTATACTTCAGGCGGTGAATACTGGCGGCAGAAAGATGGAGAATGGCAGAAGTTTGAAAAGGGCAAATGGGAAGATTCGGACGAAGCGCCAAAAAATCCAAAACCATTCAAAAAAAAAAAAAAAAAAACAGGCAAGGGAGAAAAAGAAGAAGAGAAAGAAAAAGATGAAACGTGGAAAGGTGCAGCGCTGTATCTTCCTTATTCAACCTTTGATCCTAATAAACCAACCGACTATTATACCTTTGGTGACGAGCAAGGCTATATGTCTTATTATCTTGGTAACTTGTACTTTTGCCCTAGTGGTGCAAATCGCAATGATGGCAACAACTGGAAGAAGATAAGCAAGAAGGACGTGGATGAAGCAACATGGGAAATGTACAGGAAGGACATATTCAGGGATGTTGCAGACTCAATGTTGAAGCGAAGGGTTGCCCAGATGGCAAGTCTTGTTAATATCATTAACCCGTCAATTGGTGCATTTGAGATAGGCAAGATATTGGAAAAATGGATGGGCGGTGATATTAGCTTGAGGCCAAAGCAAGGAACATGGTGGTATGATGCAATTGGATATTTTGAAGCAGGGTTTGAAACAGCATGGTGCAAGGAAAAAGCATCGTCATATTTCACAATGGATAGACCAGGCCACTTTGTTGGCGGCGGAGAATTCCCAACTGTTAATTCAATCACAATCTATGCACTTGGAAAAAGACAGGAATATATTAACAGTGAACAGCTTGACTGGAACACAAACTACAGGCAGAATGGTACAAAGCCTAACTGGTTCCCTAACATTGAGTCAACAACTCCAACAACAATCCCAACTGTAACAACCACCACCCCTGGTGCTACAACTACAACCTTGATTTATTCAAATACTAACCCTGGCATGAGCGCAGCAGGCTACATATACAAGCTCACATGGTTCATCAAGCACCCGTTCACAGCAGATGACGTTAATAATATGAATCTTAACAAGAGGCTTAGTAATGGCTTGGACAAGGACGGCAACATCACATTCCAGATTTGGATTAAAGAAAAAGGAATACCAAAGATGACAACAAAGGGTTATATGGTTTCGCCAGAGATGATATTAGCACCAGGCGGATTAATTCAGGAGACAAAGGTTAAGTACCAGATGCCTTATCTCACTGAAATCTGCATCAAATTTAATACTTACAAGTGGAATGGAAATCACCTGGAATATCCTGCAAACTGCGACTCACCTGATGGTAAGATGGGTATGATAATCTTGCAGGAGGTTGAGGGTGCAGGCCAGTATCAGGGCATGGCTCCCAGCTCTCTGAGCCCGCCTTCACCTGGCAGTGGAAGTAGTGACTGGGATTGGTAAAAATATTAAATTAAAATGAAAAAAAGAGGTCAGATAACACTGTACATAATAATTGGATTAATTCTTTTACTTTTTATCATGCTCGGACTGTATCTATTTAAATCAGTCATTGAGCCAGAGGCAGTAACAAAACCAATTGAGAAAGTACCAATTGAGCTTGAGCCTGTGCAGAAATTTGTGCAGGACTGTATAAGCATGACAACAGAGCAGGCACTAAAAACAGTGATGGAGCACGGTGGTTATGCTGACTTATCAAAGCTTCAGGCAGACATATTCAAACCAACAGAAGCTAACTCTGTTGAGTACACGCCTGGCACCAACTACCTTGTACCATACTGGTCATACCTGAAGAGCAAGAATGATTGCACAGGCGGCTGTGAATTTGCCAGCATGATAAAGCCATTGTGTCGTGAGGGCAGTAGCTGCACAACAAATGGCAGAGACTCAGTTGAGGAAGAGATTGACTGGTACATCATCCAGAATCTGAAAAGCTGTCTGAATGATTTTATTATCTTCAAGCCGCAGGATATTAAGATTGAGCTTGTTGGAGATATCCTGCCAATGACAACCATTCGCAAGGATAGCGTTAATGTTATTGTGCAGATGCCAATCAAGATAGATTATCTAGATTCAACAAAGCGCATGAACACATTCAATGCTGTTGTTCCAACCCAGATTACAGAACTATACACAGTTGCCCTTGACCTGCTTAACTATGAGACAACCGAATGCATGGTAGAAGACCATCAGATAAATGCAATTGGCTATTATCAGGGCTTTGAATCAGATGACCTGCCACCTTATGCAGCAGATACCTATGGTGACCATGCTAAAAAGTTCTGGATAAAGCAGACAGTTGAGAAGAAACTCAAAGCAGTAACAAGCTTTGCAATGCAGAACATAAGAATATTAAACACAGACGTGTTTCCATATCCAAATATTGATTCCAGCAGCCAATATCCCGATACAATTCAGGCAATGTATGATCAGTTCACATTCCGGCCTTTGGATGAATTCCATGATGTTAAGGTTAATTTCTTTTATTTTCCCTGGTGGAATCCTTATTTTGAGATTGATCCAAGCAGCGGCTCACTAATCGGACCAAGCGACGTTATCAGTGGGTCAGGAGGTGGCTGGTTATCATATATCCTTAATAAAATCGTGCCAACTTCTTATGAATATTATTATCATTACTCATTCCCTGTTGTTGTTGAACTCAGGGCTGAAGACCCAAGGGATGAGACCAAGGAAGAATTGTTCAGGTTTGCGCTTGAGAGTAATATTAGGGCTAACAAATGCTTTTCACCAGATGCTCTGGTCACAACAGAAACAAGTGGAGCTGGCCTGCTCTGTGATGAAGATTTCAGGGGAACAATTGAATATACCATAAATGTAAAAGATGAAGTGACTGGCCAGGCAGTCAAGGATGTTGAAATATATTATTATGCAGGCGAGACATGCTATCTTGGCAAGACAGATTCAACAGGAAAATTAAAATCAACATTCCCTGTAGCTACTGGAGGCTTTGTTGACATCAAAAAAGAGGGCTATCTTGAGTACTTTGTGCATGAGAAAGATTTCTCAATGCTTAGTGATATCAGGCTAAAGCCGCTTTTCAAGAAAAATATTAATGTCAAGATATTCAATGAGACAAACCTGCTAAGCATGTCTGGCATGAACCAGCCAGCTGGTCTTGTATTCAGGGATTCTGTGCTGTACAACGCAGATTCAACACATCAGCTGGTGCTTACCATGTCAAGGGTAAAAGAAACATACCATGAAGGCACGCTCGAAAGCACAGCATCGATCAGCTATGAAAATGGCGAGATTAAGATTATTCCTGAAGAGATTGAGCTGGCGCCAGGCAAGTATGAGTTTGATATCATGCTTATCTATACCCAGCCAGTTACTGTTCCAGAAGAAAACGACAGGATTTGCGTTAATTGTAACAAGAACCCCAACAGCCAGTGCAAAACATCACCTAACTGGCTTTCCAGTTGTGATAGCTGTGACTGGAAGGAGGATAGTGCCTGCACAACAACTTGCTGGGAAGAGACAGACTGTTATAAGTGGGGCTTTTACTGCAGTGGTAGCTGTGATGCAGATGAAGAGATAACCTACGAAGCAATTGACCTCGAGCAGTCGCCTAATGGTGGTGTTAAGTTTGACAGCAGCAACAATTATTGGATGATTGGTGATTACAGCGAACTAACAGACAACACCAAGCCAGATGTTATATTCTATGTTGTGCAGCAGAAATTGCCAGTTAGATACTATTTGCTTGAAAACCTTGATATATACAAGACATATTCCCAAAACTATAAATACCTGTTTGTGCCGGAGTTCTCAAATGGCTAAAAAAAAGAGCATAAAAAAAGCAGGCAAGCCTGCACCAAAAAAACAGCTAGCTAAGCAGCCAGCTAAGCAGCCTGCTAACTACTTCAAGAGAATATTCCAGATTTATATTAACAGCTTTAAAGACCTTAACAATGATTATTTCTTCTATGTCTTCTTTGACCTGCTGTTCCTGGTCTTTGTATCATTAGTGAGCTACCTAGCAGGCATAATCCTGACAAAATACACTGGCAGCCTTGCTGCATTCCAGGCAATGGACTCGGTTGATATCCAATATCTAACTCAGCTTAAGTCAGTGATTGGTACAATCTTCTTTGTCATGATAGTTACTGTGCTGCTGTTTATAGCTGGCTGGTCACTTGCAAAAACCTTCATATACAACAGAATCTACAAGAACAAGTTTAACTGGAAGGTTTTCCTAAAGTTCTTCCTGTCTAATCTTGGTATTGGGATAATCTTTGTTATTATCATGGCAACCATGCCCACCTTTGTGCTGCAGAGCAAGGTGCCAATATTTGGCCTGATTGTGATGCTGGTGCTGGGCTACCTTATAACAATCTTTTACATCCTGTTTTTCAAGCTCAGGAAGTTTGGCAAGACATTCAGCGCAACAGCCTACACAGCAGTCATGCGCATCCACAAATACTTCCTGCCTTTTTTGATATGCACACTCACTGTTTTGATAGTACTTGGCATCTTCTCTACAATCATATTCAACATCAGCTCAGGAACAATAGCTAACATCATCAGTGCCATCTTCTTGTTGTTTGTCATTGCCTGGGCTAGGCTGTATCTTATCAAGATTGTTGAATATATTGGTTATGGGTAAGTTTTCTATTCCTACTCTACAAATCTTCTAAGCATTCCCACCACTAAACTTGCCTTTAGGATATCTCCCAGAACCTGTTCAGCAATATACTCTTGCAGGTCTGGCCTGGAGATTATCTTTTCTGCTGCCTTCTTAACCAGTAAATTTCCCCTAAACTTTGTTTTAGAATAAGACAACAGGGCATAAATATCGCAGGCATCCTTTAATTCCTTGTCTAATTTCTCTCTTTCAAAGAAAGAGTTTGTTTTTAGGTCTAGAAGGGAGCTAACATCCAAAACAGGGAATCCTTCTATGTTTATTATCTTAACTTTTGCCAGTCCTGGAAGAACCCAACTACCAACATCTTTTGTTCTTTTGTTTGAGAAAACATCCAGGAAAATATATGCTAGGTCAAAAATATGCTTGCTCTTGGCTTTTTCAGAAGAGATAATCTTCTTTTCTTCCCTGTCATAAATCAGTTCATATCTAAAATCATAAGAGCTCTCTTTAAACCCAAGTTCTTTGATAATCTTTAAGAAATCCTTTTCATCCCTTGAATCAATAAAAACATCAATATCTCTTGACTTTAGGTATTCTTTTCCAAATGCTCTTTGGTATTCACTCTTCACCTGCAAAAAAACAGCCCAGCCGCCAATTACTGCAAATCTTAACTGTTTTACACTTTCATTTAGATTTATCAGGTATTCATAAGAAATGCTGGTCTCAATTGGGTCATACATTTTTCTTCCTCATTAAACTTAGAACATTTTCTGCTGCCTCATCACCTCTTCCCCCATATGAAATCAGGTCAATATACAACTGAGGCAGGGAAATAATCTTAACACCCCGTATCTCCTGGCTTCCATAAAAATAGTTATCATCAACTATATAACATTTAATATTGCCCTTTTCAGCTGGCATGATGCCTTGTTTTACAAATATATTGGAGATTTGCTTTTCTCTACCTTTGAGGATATACAGGTGCACCGTATCTGGCGCAACATAAGGGGCAGCAATCTCTGTAGCTGAAAACAAAGTAAGGGCATATGTTTCTTTTCTCAGCAAACTACTGATTTTTTTAATTAGATACTGTGGCCTCTCAGCAGCAAGGAACTCTATCTTCTCATTTTCTTTTACAGAAACTGTACCTGACCAGGCTTGAAGAAGCTTTTCCCAACTGACTACCCTTGCCCCTGCTTTTTTTTTTAAATGCCCGCAGGACACCAGTGTCTCAACTACCTTTGCTGTCATTCCAAGAGAAACCTGCGCCTTGCCAGCTAGCTCCCTTAGTCTTAATTTTTTCTGCCTTTCATTCAGCAAAACCCTGATGATGTTTTGGGTTGATTTGTTTATTATCATTGTTCTTTTTATACGTTCACTTTTGTTTATAAATGTTCACTTATATTTAAATATTTCGTTTTTTTAGCTATAATATATCTGATTTACCCATATATGGTTGTGTTTTCCGATATTTGCACACAAATGCTCATACTGTTGCCCAGGCAAGGCTATATTTTATAAAGATTGTTGATTATATCAATTAGTAATGTCTTCTCGATAATCACAAAAACTGTTAAGTGGTTTTTTGGACGCCAGAGGCTGTTTTATTCTCTAAGCGAAACCAAAACCTTTAAATATAAGAATATTAATAGGTATAAGTATATATTACACACAAGGTGTTTGAGTGAAAAATAAAGAAAGGCACCTGTATTACATAGCATTATTTGTATCGCTTTTGGTAGTTTTTACACCATTGTCAAGTTTCTATGTGTATGCGACTACAACCACAGCATCAACATCTTCTTCGACAAGCTCAACAACCACAAGCACTACAACAACTACAACATCAACAACTACTACTACTACTACAACCACAACAGCCTCAACTACAACTACTTCAACCACCACCACAACCCTTGATACAGAACCACCCTCAATTGGAACAATCCTCAAGATAACAAAGAATGGGGAAGATGTACAGTATATTGGCCCAAATAGCATCAGTGGTGTTGAAATCACTGTTGAGATTACAGAGCCAACAAACCCAACTGTGTACTTTGACCTGTCTGCTGTTGGCGGCTCATCAAGTGTTCCTGCCAGAGTTTGTACAAAGTCAGGCACTGTTTGGAAATGCTCGCTGTTAGATGTTACATTAATGTCACCTACAGGCCAGATTTCAATTGATGTTTCAGCTTCTGATACAGCTGGCAACACTGCAACTAGCACTGTTACCAAAACCATCCAGCTTGACAACCTTGGTCCAGATGTCACGTTTATAGGGACTGATAAGCTAGAGAACAGCATCAGCTATGCAAAGACAGCAAAGAACACCCTGGTAGTCAGGTTATCTGAGACTGGAGCAGGTATTAATGACAATAACATCTTCCTTGACCTTACACAATTTAATGGCATGTACAGTGTTCAGGCAGACAACTGTACACAGGGAGCAGTGTGGGCATGCTATTGGTATAATGTAAATGCATATGGAAGAAATTCAGGAGACAGGCTGAAGATAATTGTCCTGCCAACATCTACAGATGATGTTGGAAACCCAGCTTCTGGCTTAAGTGAGGCAGAGATTGTGCTTGATAAGGAACCTCCAAGGCTCCTTAACATAACAATAACCTCAGTTGGCAGCCTGGGTGAAACAGAATACCACCAGTCAGGAGACCTGCTGAAGATTGAGGCAAATATATCAGACAATGAGTCAAGTGTTACAGCAGTTGCGGATTTATCAAACTTGTTTATGTCAGGGCATGATGCAGAGTATGCAACCTGCACTGCATATGGCTCAAACAGTTATACATGCCAGTGGACAACTGATGCAATAAAAACAGGCTATTACAAGACCATCATTAACTTTAATCTCAGTGACTTTGTTGGCAATGAACTCCTCACAACAGAGAGTATTGAGGTGTTTGAGACAAGTGAAGAAATACCCAACAACTTTGTTCTTATTGTTGACGAAGATGAGATGCTGCCTGAGAATGGAGTTAGCAGGCTGACCATGAGCCTGATTGGCAATTATCTCATATCAGTTCCATTCTATGTCAGCGGCTCAAATGAGGTACTTAGATTAACAGTTGATGAGTGCAAGATTGAGAATGATACTGGTCTTTATACAACATATTTCCAAAACCAGCTGAATCCAGACCTGGCAAGACCTGCAACACAGTCAGGCAGGTGGAACAGGGTAGAGTTTTACTTTGGTTATAACGGCGCAAGGTTTTCCTCACCGCAGATTAATGGCTTGGATGATTTCCGTGTTACATGCAACTTGAATATTTATCAGAAACAGGGTAATGTGGTTTATCCAATTCCTGAGATTGAAAAGTTTGAGTTTGAGATTGACTTGCGGGATTCTGCTTTAGGCGGACCTCCTGGAGAGGTTGTAGCTGACAAAATACAGCAGACAAAGGATAACTGGCTTACAGAGAGCAAATGGATAACTGATATTTACAAGTTCCTTGACTGGGCAGAGTTTATCTGCAGGACAGGCAAGAGCCTGGTGATGATGTGGCAGCAGTTCCTTGTGCTTGAGAATGTTGGCTATGCATTGATGAAAAGCCCTAACACCGCAATGCAGGCAATTGGTAAACCAATTTTCCAGGCGGGGTGTCATGCTTATGAAGGTCTTGGTGGGATATTCTGGACTGTGTGGTTTGGAGCTGACAAGAGGGCGAAGGGTGCTTCTAAGAGATGCAGTGTTGTATCTGCAGATAACTACATCAAACCACAGCCTTTGCCTTCCCAGCCAACAACAATTGCAGAGGCACTTAAAAAACCTGAAGGAAAATTTAACATGAGATGGATTTGCGGCTGGGCAACATGTGAATATGGGTTGCTAGAGCTTAGCGAGTACACTGGCGGTAATGTGATTAATAACATCCTAAGCGGTGTTGATGTTGGTGAGGAAGAGGACCTGAATCAATTCCTAAGACAACGCCTGCACATACACCTTGATGATTCATTTAATGCCCGCAATAGCATATTGTTCAGTGCTGCAAGCATGTGCCTGCCAGGTGTGTTCTATAACCTGAACAAGTACAGGCAGATTAATTGTAAATATATCTCGTGCTTAGAAAATGTCACAACTGCAGGCGGTGACTTTAGTGTGTGTGATGAAGCAAAGAGCCAGGCATGGTGCCTTAGCTTTTGGGGCGAGGTGTTTGAGGTAATTGGCCCAGCGCGAGTGTTAGGTGTGCTGAGCCAACAGATTAGAGGCATATTTGTAAACTTTATTCCAGTCACATTAGATAATATATTCAAGAGTGCTGTGTGCGAGAAAACAGACCAAAAGAACTGGGCATATATTTGGTTCTGTGATGTACCTAGTGTCATATATTCAGCAATTGACACCTATGGCAGGGCAGCTGGAATTGGGGCTGTGTTTTCAATAGATAAGATGTTCAGCAAGCCAGATGTTGAGGATGTGTGCGCACAGGTGTTTCCTAAGAACGAGACAAGTGGGGATGATTCAAGCACACCAACCACAACAAATAAGGGCGGTTCATCAACAATAACATTTGGCCCAGATACAACAACCACAACATGAAAATGGCAGGAGAAAATTACTATAATCAGCCAAATTATTATGGCGGAAGGTATGAGGCGCCAGTTGAGCCACCGCACCCACACAAAAAGTTCAAGCTGATACTTATCATAATCATCTTGCTTATACTTATAACTGCAGTTGTGCTGTATTTCCTTACCTCACCTGAAGACCCAGGCAGCAGGCCGCGCACAACCACAACAACAGCTGCAAGCACAGTCACAACAACCATGCAGGATATTGTATCAGACGGGCTTGAGATAAGGAACATGCTCTTTGCAGAAAGCATCTTTGATGATTACCAGTATGTCACAAGGCAGAGCAACAAGTTTAGGAGAGGAGAGAGTGTCATAATCTTTTTTGAGGTTGCTGGTACAAGCAATAAGATGAATATTTACGGCACATATGATGTTAATCTCAGGGAAAGGGTTGAGCTGAGGGACCCGAACGGCCAGAGAATACCTGAGCTAACATACCTGATAGATGACAGTGTGCTGCACACATCAAAATCAAAGAACTATATCAAACCATTTGAGTATTTTTTCAACCTGCTGCAGAGCGACCCGCTGGGAACATATATGCAGACAATCATAATCGAGGACAAGAACACAGGCAAAATCGCATCAAAGTCAATCACATTCGAGGTAGTTGAATGAGAAAAGTAATTTATTGCACTATGTTACTTATTATCCTTATATTTGTCCCTATTGTGGCTGCAGAAAAAGCCACTGTTGTGGTGGAGATACAAGACTGTAATAAAATCGGTTTTGATACTAAAATAAAGATTAGACCTAGAAACGCTTATACAGCAAGTACTGGCTCCTGCACAATAGAAAAATCCAAAGAATCTACATGTACTTGTTATATTGATACCATTGATAAAGGTGTGGATTATGTAGTTCGCGCATATGTGGATAGTATCTACGTGGACGCGCGTCCTTTTAAAGCGTTTGGAGCAAGTAAAGTTACGTTTCAAGCAGGTGGGTGGAAGATTGTAGAATGTACCAAAGGTCAAAAAAAGTGCGAAAACGGTTTGCTATGCAAGTGTATAGAAGAGGGTAACCGCATTAAATGGGATTGTAATGCATGTGAGGATTATAAAATCTGCCTATCTGGTCAAAATAAATGCAAAAGGCCAGATTGTGATGGGGGGGAGAGCGGAACAACAAAATGTATGGATGGCTTAGAATGTGCCTGTCTTGGTCCGTTGAACTATTTGTTTTTTGGCCTAATTCCAATACCTGTTCCTAGAGATTATGACTGGTACTGTAAACCTTGCGACTCAACAAAAGAATGCAATACAGCTTCTGGAAGATGTGAGATAATCCAAACCCCTGTTGCAGCTGAACAAACATCTGCAACAGAAAAAGAACAATCACCACAACCAACAGCAACCTGCAAACCAATTAAGTATGAGGGCGAAAAGAATAAAAAATGCACCCAGAAATGCACCTGCGAAGATGCCCTGTCTGGCAAGCAGTGTGAGGAAGCTATTCAGAAGATTTTATCAGGTTACAAAATCGTGCAAGTAAATATAGAATCTGCCACAGCAGAGAAAGATAATGTAGAAGCAAAGGACTGCCAGGTTGATGAGGAAACCAAGGCAGAGCAAGAAGCAAAAGAAGAGGCAAAGCCATTTGTTGATATGATCGTTGATGAGAAATGCAAGAAGCCAGAAGGCCCAACTAACCCTAGAGACCTGTACAAACTTGTGGGTGAGGCAGAAGCATACTGTGATGTGTATATTGTAATAGGACCCTTTACTTCAGCTACGTATCAAATAATTGCAGTATGCAAAGAGCAGGTCAGGGAAAAATGTTCCAAAAAGCTGGGTGTTGACTTGGAAATTAAACTTCTCACATGCGACGAAACATGCGATGCACCAAAGTGCCACTGCCCATCTGAATGCCCGGTGGTTGAAGATAGTGGGGCAAAAGGTACAGTAAGATGGGACCAGGCTCAGTCATGGCATATTACTCAAGGCTGGAACTGCAGGTATGAGCAAAGAACTGATAAAGCTGGCCAGGACTGCAGCGGTAATTTTCGCGATGGAATCTGTCCAAGATTCTGTTTCTTCTTTAATGATATTGACTGTCGCAGCGAGAAGACAGCAGGATACTTCCTCGGAGATATGATTAACAAGTTCATCCAAAAGCAACAGTGGTACATGGACTTCATGCAGTGGGTTGAGGGCTGGTCAAAGTGGATTGATCCGCAGCAGTGGGCAAAGAGCTGGTGCAACCCAGCTAACCGGGAAGGAGACCTCCTTATCAGCCCAGCAGTTTACACAGATGATGGAGAACCGCTTGCATGGTATGGCGGCGAAATCCAGATATATAATTACACAAGCACAGACACAGTAAGCAGGTATATCTACCTCATAACTTGGGGCATAGCAAGCCTGGATGTTGATGTGGAATACAAAATCTCACTAATGAAATCCATTGACAGCAGTGCAGTAAAGGCATTTCCAGGAAGAAAAGACTGGTTTGAACTGGATGCAGGAGAGTCTCACCAGGGCAAGGACACTGCAAAGACATTTTTCCTTAAAGATGTTTACCAATATGTGTGCCTTGAGTTTAATGAGAGTGTTGAAGGCTCAGCAAGGCACTGCAGAGAGTTTGCAGCAGCAGGAGAGTACAGAGCAACAGGAGACCCTGCAGTTCCTGAAGGCGCAGCTTCAATCGGGGGCTCAACAGACCCTGCAAATGATAATACAATAAACTGTGAACTAACCAATACATGCTAACAAAACAAAAAAAGAGGTGAAGATGAGAAGCAGAAAAAGCCAAGTAACCTTATATATAATAATAGGTATTTTGCTTGTCATATTCATAACCCTCTTAATATTCTTAGTAAGGGAGAAGAAGCTGCCGAGCCAGCCACCAGAGATTATCACATTATCTGATAATCTCAATACAGTCAACAACTTTGTTAGGGAGTGTGTCAGACACACCACAATACAGGGCCTTAACCTGCTTGGAAAAAATGGTGGCTACATAAACCCGTCAAATCTTAATGCAGAATTCTCGCCAGTAGCATATGAATCAGATGTGCTGATATACCAGCCAGATTTCATACCATACTGGCATTACATAGACAAATCCAATAGCTTCAACAGCTTCAGGCCAAGGCTTTACAAGCAGTCAGAGGGAGATAACAGTATCCAGGAACAACTTAATAATTATGTTGAGCATAATCTGAAAGCATGCACAGCTGGGTTTGAAGCATTCCCTGACTTTGACATATCTGAAGGTGATATAAAAGTAGATTCTGAGATAAGAAGCCAGGAAATTGTTGTGAATGTTATTTATCCGCTTAGGGTTGTTTCAAAATCAAATCAGAGCGCAACAGAGCTCAAGTCATTCAGCAAGTCAGTGGATGTTAACCTGATGCAGATTTATGAGTTTGCAACAGAGATAACAAATGCAGAGAAAAAATACACTTTCTTTGAAACAGTCACTATGAATCTCATAAGCGTGTATGCTGCAATTGACAGTGAGTCACTGCCGCCAACTTCAAGCCTGCTGCTTGGCAGGGACAAGACAATTTGGGTCAGGTCAGAGATTGAGCAAACCATAAAATATGATGTGCTTGACTTTATCAGATTAATCCAGCTGCAGAATGCCCTGAACTATAACCCCTTGATAATCAGCCCAGCAGAGCCAGACTATGAACTTAAGCAGGGCCTGTACAACTCATTCAATTTCCAGCTTGACAGCCACAAGCAGTATAACCTCACTGTCGAATTTATGTACCCGCAGTCACCAATATTCCTCAGCATAGATGACAGTGAAATTATCATGCCCGATGACAGGATACCATCAAATTTCTTTACTGACATGATTGGCCTGCAGATTCAGGATTATACATTTGAGTATGACCTTGCATATCCAATTATTGTTAAGATAAAAGATCCAAAAGCATTTAATTACCAGAGCTATGAGTTCCAGTTTGCGCTTGAAGCAAACATCAGGGACAACACTCCAATAAACAGCAGCATGGTGCTTACAGCACCTGTAAGACCTCCAAGAAAGATAGATATCAATGAACCTGGGCAGTTAGTGCTTGAACCTCTGATTGTGACTGCCAAGGACAAGGTAACTGGCCAGCTATTGAGTGATGTTGATATATATTATAAGTGCGGGCAAAAGGCGTATATTGGCAGGACAGAAAGCGATGGAACAATCTTCACTTCTTTTCCATACTGCTTGCTTGGAGGAAAAATAATATACTTAAAGCAGGGCTATCTTGGCTCTGCAATAAGCTACAATAATAATGAACAATCAACTCCAAAAGAATTAACAGTTGAGCTCTGGCCAAAGCAGGGCATTGACTTTGAAATCAAGAAAAGGACGCAGCAGAACATTGACAGCCTGGACGTGAGCAAGACCGGACCACTGCCGCCAGCAGAGAGAAGGCAGCTGGAACTTGAGCAGGCAACCATCATCCCTGCACATCAAAAAATTATCATGACAATCACCCGAGTAAAGGAAGATGATAATGAAGATACTGTTCCAGTTCCAAGTTTTATCATCCTGCATCCAAATGCAAAGTCTGCAGATGAGATAGAATCAATGAGGCAGGTTATTGAGGACCAGTACAACATTGGCCAGATTACTGCTGAGCAGAGAAGCGAGGCACTGCAGGCACTGAATGAGTTAGAGAATGTTGAGTTTGGGGATATTGATGAGCAGAACACAATTGAGCTTGTGCCAGGAGATTATATCATTGAAAGCTATCTCATGGATTACAGCAGCATAACAATACCCGAGAAGACTGAAACAGTGGGCACCTGGCCATTTCAAAAAGGAGTCATATACCCTGAGCAGAAGTTTGCAGTGTGGCAAGCTGGCGGCTCAAACCATAATATGACAATAACTGCAAACCAGCTATATTCAGCAGACCAGGTAACACTGTATGTGTTTGACCTCGGGCTTCCGAGCACATGGGATGAGCTTGTAAACCTTAAGTCAGTTGATGATTACAGTGAATATAATTATCTGTTAGAACCATCATTCACATGAAAAGAAAAGCACAGATATCAAACTTTGTAATGATTGGCATCATACTAGTGCTAGCTACTGGCTTGTTCCTGTTCCTTAAGTACAAGGTATTGCTGTCTGGGCCGCAGGAAATAGTGCCGCCAGAATATGAACCTATAAAGGACTTTGTTGAGTTATGCATGAAAGAGCAGGCAAAAGAGGCAATCATAATGCTTGGCCAGCAGGGTGGCTTTGTTGAGCTGCCAAATAGGATTGGGAACAATCCATTTGCCTATATTGAGTTTATTAAAGGTGGTCTGTTCAGGGTGCCGTTGTGGTATTACATGGGCGAGTCACGAATACCTTCCCCTGGTACAATAGAAAACCAGATTGAGATATACATACAACAGAACCTTGAAACCTGCCTGCAGAATTTTACCAATTTCCAGAATGATTTCATAATAACAAACACAACATTAGATGTCAAGGCAGCATTAGCTGACAAGGATGTCATGGTAAGTGCCTTTTTTCCATTAACTGTAACAAGCAGAACTGACAACCAGGTCGGAAAAATCACATTGTTCAGTACAAAGCTTGATGTAAAACTGAGAAAGCTGTATGAGCTTGCAGAAGCTATTATGGAAGAGGAAAATAGGGGCATGTTCATAGAAAACACAACCATTGACCTTATGGTACTTGAGCCAAATATTCCTACCACTGACCTGCTCTTAAAATGCGGAAGACTAACCTGGTACAAGAGCGATGTTATTGATGAACTAAAAGAATCCCTTTTCTATAACCTGCCAAGGATAAGGATAGCTAACACAGACTATGAACCATTCAGAGACGAGGAACAGTATGGCAAAAGTAAATTTGTTTGGGATGTCACAAAAAAGAAGTATCCTGATGTAAGTGTTGGCCTGAGATATGAGCAGGAATGGCCCTTAACAATGAGAGTAAGACCAAGTGACGGCAATGTCATGAAGTCCAACTATGGCAAGGGCATGAGCGCTTACCTGCATTTCCTGTGCATCAACCTGTTCCACTTTACTTATGATGTTACATACCCTGTTGAAGTTACATTAAGAGAGCCAACTTCCTTCGGTGGTGAAGGCTATACCTTCAGGTTTGGCTTCCCAGTATACATCGACCATAATGAAGGCATGAGGGATGACTTTGCACGCACTGACTTTGGCATACCTGATATAGGGGGCGATTTCTGCGAGGAAACAACAGAACGAACCTTTTTTGTCAGGGCAGTTGACAGTAGGACTAGCCTGGACCTTAAGGATGTTAATATTTCCCTGGAATGTATCAGGCACTTGTGTAACCTTGGCAAGACAAGCTATGATGGCCTGTATTACAGGCTGCAGACACCCCTGCTTAAAGTGTGCCCAATTGGAATGATTACTGCAGAACATCCCGATTATCTCCCCGCAGAGCAGATTGCTGATTATAGGACTGCTGACCAGGAGATTGTGCTCCAGATGAGGCCGCTCAAGGAGTTTGAGTACACTGTTGTCAAGCATTACTCATCTGATCCAAGGTGGCCAATCGGGCTTGGCAAGAATCAATATGCTGTGATTGCAATAGAGGATGCTGAAAATGACTTTGCTGTGTTTGACAACTATCCCAAGCACTATGCAATATTTGAAAAGAACATGACACTTATCAAGGATACAGAAGATTACAAACTGGAAATAATGCTTATGGAGGATGACAAATATATTGGAGGCTACAAAGGCATCTGGAATACCTCATATGAGGAGCTGGCAGATAACACACACCTCACCTTCCATGTAATTGAATATTCCCCTCAGCCAACTACAGACGAGGAGACTGGGGCAATGATTGCATACCTGGAAGACCAAGCAAGCTATCCAGAAAGCACAAGACCTAGCTTTAGCATAGGATTTGAATGATGAAGAGAGCGACATTTGTAATATTTGTAATGATTTTGTTAGTTGCTGGAATAGCTACAGCAACAACAACTACTTCCACTACTACTACAACCACCACCACAATTGACATCAGCGGCCCTCTCTTCATCAACACAGTTATTCCTGAGTTTTACAATGATGTTGAACTGGATATTGAGCTTCTCACAAAACCATCTGCTGAGGTATTTATCTATGTCAATGGCGAGCTCAAAAGACACAGTGTCATGGATGCAACAGGATTTTACAGGTTTGCTGATGTCACACTTAACCAGAACCTTTTCGAGAACAAAATCAATATTGAGGCAAAGGATTCAACTGGTTCTGTGTCCCAGGATTTCAGTGTAAAGCTTGACCTTATACCACCTACAGTTACTCTCAAGAACCTTACAGATTTCACTGACCAGGCTACGCTGACTGTGCAGGGTACAGTTAGTGAGGATGTAAATGCAATTTTCTACCTGAGCTATGAAAGCGGGGAGAAATTCATTGAGCATAAGACAGACATTGCAGCTGGCTCGTTTTCAGAGACCGTCAACTTCAACAAGGGGGAGGGCAATTATGAGCTTGAGATAAAATTCAATGACTCTGGAGGGAACATTGTAGCAAAAACAGTAGATATTGCAATGGATGCAAGCCCGCCTGCAATAAACCTTAACCCTGCACTTAACCAATTATCACCTTCATATGTTGATACGGTGAGGATTAAGGGCACCACAGACCCGAATGCACTGATTATTGTGTTTGTCAATGAGAAAACCTCAACACATAAGAGCTATAGCCTAGGTGTTGTATCGATACTTGAAAAGCTTGGCAGGCTTGTTGAGGGTAAGACAGAATTACACACAACAGCTGACGGCGAAGGTAACTTTATGATTGATGTTCAGCTCACCCAGGACATTGCGGTGAGGAGCGAGGACTCTATTACCATAACACGCCCAGGTGGTACTGGGTATGTTGAGGAGATCAGGTATTCAACAGGCAACCAGTGGCGCAACTCCATCAAGATTGTTGCAATTGACAAGTATGAGAGGGAATCACAGCCAATCACAGGCGAGATTATGTATGCATACTGCGGTGCAGGCGGTTACTGGGGCGTCACTATTGAGAACCCAACACCAAGTATAATCCAGCCAATCCATCTGTTAAGAGGCATTGCAAGCCTTGGCTTTAACTACAGGCTTGAATGGAATGGGCCAGGCGATGCAAGCAAGGCTCGCATCAATGGCAGGCCAAGAATTGCGAAGTACACAAAGCTCAGCGGTGAGGAGTCCAAGGAATATGACAATGACCTGATTCCGTCTGGAGATATCTTCTCCCAGTTCAGCCAGCAGGCAAAAGTTGGCAGTGTAACTATTAACCTGATGAAATGGCAGAAAACTGAGCAGGAGATTGAGGACATGGGGAAACTCAAGTTTTTCCTTGAGATGGAAATTCCCTACACCTTTGACTATTACGGTGCTATTGGCACTGGCAGGCAGAGGAAGTGTATACCAATACATATCCAGGTTGACAAGAACATCATGGCGCACATTCCAGATGGCATGCTCAAGTTTGGTGTCAAGGCATTGAATGCAACCATTGATGTTATTGATACAGTGTTGGATGTTGTGGAAGATGTAAGGAAATTTACATTTGTAGGCTGCATTGCAATGCAATATGGCTATAACCAGTGGATGTGGATAAAGGAAAAGCTTGCATGCGTATCATATGCTACCAACTTATTCACTCCACCTGTGCCAGAGCATGGAGAAACAATTGAACTGGCATGCAGCAAGGAAGGTGACAAGCAGGAAGATTGCGAGAAATGCTGGGAAGCAAAGGTCAGCAGGAGAAAAGCAGAAAAAACAATGCAGTGGGTGTGCGACCGTGTTTATTGCCCAGCTGCGCCAAGTGTCGAATATTATGCGCAAGAGCAGAAATCAAACCAGAACAAAATTTACTATTATTTTGAAGATGATGAGCCAGTTGTGTACCAGGGCAGCCAGTGCTATGATTACGATGCACTGAGGCCATCTTATTCTATACCTGCCAGCTCTGAAAACATTGATTCCTGCGGCAAAGAATACAAGTATGAATGGGATCCAGCATGCATCTCAGTTGATGAGTACAGGAAGTCATTCAAGGAAACCTATGACACAAACTTCTTCAACAGCTTTGTGGACTTTACAAGCGACATCTGCAGCAAGGGCGAGAAAGACCAATATGTAAGAACATTTGAGGCAAATGTGCTTGGTAAAAAGCATCCTTACCTTGTTATCAAGCTAAAAGGTGATACATCAGTAAATGACCCAACAGCTAACATGCATCTTAAGAGGTCAGGCTCTGAAAGGGTTGACTTCCAGTATGAGTTTGACAAGGGTGAGGGAGGAGATGGTATCAGGAACTATGGCCAGGACCGCGAGGTAAAGATTAAGCTGGTTAGCTTTACTTACCTTTACAAAAAAGGCTATAGGCTGTTTAACAGAAGCGAGAGAACTAATGGTGTTGCACCAAAGGTTCATGAATGGAGAGAAGCATTTATCTCAGAGTCAGGTGTTATGGCTGATCTCGATAGGGCAGTTAACGAGATTATGGGACTTCCGGATTATAATTATTATGACAAGTATTACCAGTGCAATGATGGCATTGACAATGACGATGATGGCCTTATAGACTTTACAACAAAGGATGGTGACCCTGATTGTACTTCAGTCTATGATGATACTGAAAGCGAAGATAGGCCTCCATCAGGCGACCTTGCCAAGGATCCGCAGGAGGTTGGCAAATGGCTTGCACAGAAGTATTGTATACCCCCTGAAGCTGGGGAATCAAAGAAACAAGACGATGCTAATAAAGAAACTCTAGAAGCACAGAGCGGGTGTGACGCGTACAGTTCTAAGTTCCCCAACAAGGGCAATGACAAAGATTTGCTTACCTGCAAGACCCGGGCAGAGAACCATTGTGATGTAATCCATGCCCAGACTTCTGAGACTGAGAAAGAAAAAGACCTACAAAGCAAACAAGAACAAGATGAGGGCCAGCTCAAGGAAAAGCTTATTGCAGAAATATATAATCTTATCCAGCAGGATGTATTTGATCAGAGATACCAAGACAAATGGGTTGTTGATCCAACCTCTGGTCTGCTAAGAAGCGCATCGTGCGTGTGCCTGCCTGCATTTGAAGGTTATCTAAAACATTACAAAAACATTGCAGATGCAACCAAGCAGTGCTTTAACCAGATTTTATTAACAGGAGATACAACAGCCCAGTTCTGCAAAGCGGTCATGACGCAGTATGTCTGCGACATTATACATTCCTCACTTAAGTGCGTTGGTAAGATGTTTGGAGAAAACCTTCTGAACGCTGGCACTAACAAGGCTCACGAAGGAGGGGGCATTGGCAGTTTCCTTGGTGCATTGTTTGGTGCAAGCGAGTCTGTTGGTAAGTCAGTAGAGAATAGGTATGGTGCAACATCAATGTTTAATGTGATGTACCGCGAGCAGGGTTTGTGGAACTCTGCCTGTTTGGCAGCATGGGGTGGTGACTGGAATATTGAGCTTGAAAATTTGTTTGTCCGCGCCCAGGAACGGCTGCCATTAAAGAGCTTGGTATATGTGTTCCCGTCAACAAGAAGATATTTTTCAACTAACATTATAACTGGCCTGCCAACATATGTATATCACGTAGGGTTTGGAGCGCTTGCTGGCGCAAATGTGCAGAATCTAAGGGTACAGCTGGTGTGTTCAACAGACACAACATGCGACCCAGGAGATAATTACCAGAATGGCATATGCGACTGTTATTACACCAGGAATGACTGCCCAACTGGCGGCTGTGTACACTCACTCAGGGTGCCTGGCAGTTTAAAAAATGGGGAAACATATTCATATGATTTCTATGAAAAGGTAGAAACCTCAAAGGTCAGGTTTGATAAGGTCAGGGTCACATATGAGTATATAGACAATAAAAATGAGAGGCAGCAGGTCAAAGAAGAATTCCCAATAAGCCTGATAGGCGGCAGCCCGCCTGCAGAGTGTACCTTTGATGTTACAAGCCTCATGTTCAGTTGCGGCATAGACACCGGGGTAAAAGGCACAGCATACTTTAACGGCATACCACGGTTTATTTCCCAAACGCCAACATTTATGATCGGCGATATGATAAAACTGCAGGGTACACTAACAAAGATGAGTCCAAAAGACAATCCAAACTCGCCAATGTACCTTGTTGCAAAGGTCACTGACCAGGACGGAGTCATTATAGGGGGCAGTCCAAAATACTGGCACCTGCAGAGGGATGGCTCATACACCCTGGACCAAGATTCTTTGTTTACTATGGGTGTGCCAGGATTATCAATCCAAGAAAATCATTTTAGCTCAGTAGGCGGACAGTCAAGAGTCAAGGAAGGCACGAGGCGGCAAGGTGTCTATGCAACAATCGATGGCCAGCTCAGGCAAAATATAGCAATAGAATTAGGGGGTACAGTGAATAATAGTGACTGGGATATTAAGTTTAACATCATAACACAGGGCGACGTATACATCAATGATCCTTGCGCTGAAGCTGATTATAAGGATTGTATACTCAAAAAAGGTGGACCTAACTCCTTTGAGATTGATGGAGTCACAATTATACTTCAGGGAATTCCACTGGCATCAGATCAAAGCGGGCGATACTCAGATACAATCAACCTCCAGCCTCAGTCAGGTATTGAGCGTAACTGGAAGGTTGAGATTTCTCTGCATTATGCAAAAGAGGATGACCCTGCAAACTATGATCCAACACCTATAGATGCTAACGGCGAGCAGCGCTATTCAATTCCATTTAAGGTAATAAATGCATATTCTCCAACAGCAGGCAAGTGCAGCAAATCATCTGAACAAAACTCGTTGAAAAATGATAACCCTACATGCAGGTGTGGTGTGACCTCTGAGAACAACTGCCCAACTAAGACTAACAAGTATTGTTATGGTGGTGTGTGCAGGAAGTTCCCTGCCTGTGATATAGATGCCACAAACCCGATTAAAGACTCATGCGTTTGCGATCCTTCAACAGGTGCAGGAAAAACAGATTGTAAGGTTGACACAGACCCTAACAAGAAATCCTACTGCTACAAGGATGATGATGCAGAAACCCCAATCTGCCATGACGAAGCAAAGACACCCACACCCATAACTCCTTCAGCACCAACAACACCTGCTATTAATCTTGTGAGTATCACAGGTCTTGTGAAAAATTGCCGCAGTGCTTGCAAACTTAAACCAGATGCAGCCAATAAGTTAAAAGAAGCGCAGACAATAGCAGAGCGGGAAGGCTATAATCTCTGTGTTTTTGATTCATATAGGACAGAAGCTAGACAAAAGGAGCTCTATGACCTGCTTAATCCGCAAAATATGCCAGTGTGCGGTCCAGACTTTGCCAATTGCCCTCATGTTAATGGTGGTGCAGTGGATATGAGGCTTTGTGATAATGACGGTAAATACCTTGAAAGCAACGATAATTATAAAAAGCTGCAGAGAATAATGATTGAAGCAGGGTGGGCGTGGTTTAGAAGAGAACTACAGCATTTCGAATATGGAACAACTAGTTGGAGAGGGGCAACAAATAATGAGTTCGGCTGAGCAATTTAATTAAAATGTTTTTCTCAGGTATGATTTCAGAGCTAAATACTTCATTAAGAAGATTATATGAGAAGCTTGGCTATATCTTGCTGTGCATGGTTCTTGACCTGCTGTTCTTTTTTGTGTATGGGATTGTATCTTTTTTTGCAATGAGTGTTGTGTATAAGCTGATTAATGACCTTTCTGGATATCTCTCTGCATCGCCAGAGCTTGTTGTAAGCCTTGCATCTGACCCATTGTATAAGCAGCAGCTGAACGAGCTCTTGGTAGTGGTGCTGATTGCCATTGCTTTTACATATGTCATCTACACAATACTGCATGGCATAAACTGGTTCATTGTCAGCAGGAAACTGCTCAACTATAAGATTAAGTTCTGGACTTATATTGGAAAATTTGCTGTCACAAGCCTGCTATGCTTTTCATCAATAGCTATTTTGGTTGTTGCTTATCTTAAAATATCATTTACATCTTTATTTGAGTCCCAGCAAATTGCGTGGATTATATTCCTTGTGCTGCTGTTTATTGTGTTGTGGTTTGGGTTTATAACACATGCACTTGCGCCAAGCAACAAGCTCAAGGACATCTATAAGAAAACATTCAGAATTGGAATCAAGAAAGCGCATTATGTGCTGCTGATATATGCTGTGCTGGTCATCATTGGAATTATTATCAATTTTATCCTTAGCTTGTTTGGAAAACTCAGCCCAGGACTTTTGTATGCTGGCGGAATCCTGCTGTTCCTGCCATTCATGACATTCTTCAGAACACACCTGACTCAGACCATTAACAAACTAGATAAAAACAATAAGAAGAAAAATAAAACAAAAAAGAGAAGATAAGTTATGCTGCTTTGTCTAATTCTTCATTATTATTATTATTATTATTTAACCTATCTTCTAATTCCTCTAAGTACCCCTTATCTAGGTCCTTGAATTTATCCTTATGAACCTTTATGTAGTTATGGAACTCTGCTTTGTTTCTTCTCTTAAGATTTACTGCGCCAAGTGCACTTGTTCCCTGAACATTTGTGTTAAATTTAAGTTTATATGGTTTAAGTAAATCCGCAGCATGATCTAGTGTCTCTTGATTTCTGTAGGGTGAGTTTAGCTCTTCTCCCAATTTATTTATTCTCAAATATTGTGGGTTCATTGACTCACTAATATTTTTATAAATTTTGCTAGTGTATTCTTTATTTCTAAGACTATAATTGGGATCTTTTGCCTTTTCAATGAAATCCTTGATAAAACCATTTTTACCTCTCCATTGTTCGAATATCTCCTTTTCCCATCTGTCTCTGTCTCTATCATTCTTTAATTCTTCTTCAGCTTTTTTCTCTGCTTCATTTTCAGCCATTCCATCCATCCTATGTGCGTGTTTAATTACTGTCTTCATTATATGATTAGCAAATTTTTCAGCTTCTACTTTCCATTTTTCCTGAGGTAGATGTGAAAGGTTCTTTTTTCCTTTAAGCTCGTTTTTTACATAGCTTTTAAATTTCTTATGTAACAGAATTTCATGATCATCTTTCAAATCTTGGGCATCTTCCATTGCCTCTTGTGTTGTTATTGAATGGTATGCCTTTGATAATATATCCACTTTTTCATCTCCTAGGGCACCATAGTTTTTCACACCAGCTGATTTATGGGATGTGAGATAGGGTTTATACTCCTCTAGAAGCAGGCTTTCAAGCTCTTCTTCTGGCAGTTTTTTCTTTTCATTAAGTTTTTCTTTTGTCTGAACCATTATTATCACCTTTGATTATTATTTATTTTTATATAACTCATGTGTTACTACTCTAATATAAATGTTTCGATTTTCACGACGATTTTTTCTTTTGTTTGTTGTCTTTTTTCTGCTTGTCAAGGTATTCCTTGATTCTTGGGTTGATTATTGGTTTTGCTTTCTTGTCAAGGCAATAGTATACCTTTTCTGCCTCACTTCCCCAGCTATAGTCACCCTGCTCCTTCTTTATTTTCTCTACCCTGAACTCCCCAAGCACCTGGCCTTTCTTAAGGTGATAATAAATCACCCTCATAGACACCTTTGGGAATATCTCTCTGTATATCTTGTAAATCTCATAGCCATATCCATTGCCAATAAAATGCAGTATCTCTACAATATTCTGGCGTATCTCTGATTTTACAGGCCTTCCCTTTGACATACAGCTAAATACGCACAGCTAGTATTTATTCTTTTCTATATTGAAAAGAAATAGAACAAAAAAATAAGTTTATTTGGATATTGTTGGAATCTTTGCTTCCCTGTCAAAGCAGTATGTGCAAAAATCATCTTCTGTTATTGTCTGCTTTCCATTCCATTTAAGGTCTGCCTGTATTATAGCATCTAACAAGTCATCAACAGAATTATACTTTAATGAATTTGCTCCAACTTCTTTGCACATCTTATCTTCCAGCGTACTTTCTGGATATTTTCGTGCAGCTAGCTCATCCTGGGATTTTGTTGACTTGTCACCAAAACAGGGCTGTACAAGCGGCGGGCATCCTACCCTTACATGGACCTCTCTTGCACCAGCTTCCATCAATGATTCCACTTTTTTCCTCATCTGGGTTCCTCTGACAATTGAATCATCTTCAAGAAATATAATCTTATCTTTAATGGAACTAGGTATTAGGGTAAGTTTTTGCTGGGCTTCTCTGTCTCTCTCTTCCTGTGTTGGCAGTATATAACTTCTTCCTGAAAAGCCAAACTTATGGAAAACCTCACCATACTGGTGCCCGGAAATGCTATGATAGCCAAGCGCGTGCCCAACTCCAGATTGTGGGATTCCAGCAACAACAACATCTCTTCCATCCCTATTTCTATCTTTCTGGGCAAGCTTCTTTCCAATATACTCCCGCGCAAGGTGGACTGGTATGAGCTCAATTTTTGAATCAAAGCTTGCAGTATATCCCCATTCAAAAGCGCAGTGCTTTCTCTTACCGCTGTCAATCCTTCCCATGCTCTTTATTCCGTTTTTGTTAATCAGCAAAATCTCTCCAGGCTTTACATCAGTCATATCAATAATCTTTCCACTTAGTACCTGCATTGCCCTGTCTTCTGAAGCAGCAAAATATACTGTTTGTTTTCTATCTTTAAAGCTGCCATATGATAATGGTTTGACTCCCCATGGGTCTCTAAAAACATAAACTCCTTCTTTTGTTAGCATCACAGCTGATGTAGAACCAAGAATCTTTCCCTCAAGCATCTTATTCAAGTACCCTTTAATACCATCAACCGGGTTATTGCCTGAGGCAATCTCCTTTGCAAGAATCTCAATATCCTCTTTGGTATGGAAAGAACGCCCATTCTGGCGATAATCCTCTGCAATTTCATCCTGGTTGAATATTCTTCCATTAAGTGCAATTGAAAAGTCAAAGTTGCCATAGCATGGTTCTATTGGAACTGATGTAACACTTGCACAACCTATTGCGAGGTTCATATCTTTCATGGTAAGCCTTAGGTCCTGCCTGTTCTTGTAGAATTCTTTTACCAAACCCTTTCCAGTTTCAGTGATTATATTATCACCTACTATTCCAGAAAGGCCATTCTTTGTAGTTCCCCTGTGCTGCTGGCTGAATGTACCAGTCTCTGTCCTGGACAGGCATTTATCTTGGCAATAAATCCCAAAGACTCCGCAATAGTCCATTGGCTTTTGGTTCTCGCCCCCCATAGAAAAAATAAAGAACCACCCCATTAAAATAAATTTCTATTCTGGAGTAGTTAGTTCCCGTAAATATTCGGGCTCAACTATAAACAGTCCTTGCAATGTAATGGCAGCAGAAGACCATGTCCTTTAGCTTCTCAATTGTTGTTCCTATCCACTCTACCCTTAGATGTGCCTTATGGAAATTTGTGCAGTCCATCACAAGCACCTCTCTATTCTCAGATATCTTAAGCGCAAATTCAGTATCATTTGTGTAATATGCCTTCATTGCATCCTTGTACGTGCTAGCCATCCTAAGGTGTAGCCTCCTTAGTTCCTCAATATCTTTCTTGGAAAGCTTTAGACGATTGTAAAGTTTTACAACCCTCTTGCAATCATCAGCAATCTTTTCGATAAATGAAGCAACAGTCTGTACATTCATCAGGTCATATGGCTTGTAGTTCTGGTTGCTGGCTTGGTTCGGATGTTCAAGCAAATATCTTACAGCCCTGTACACCAAAAAACTCAGCCTGTTAACATCCTCGTCCCTCTCATGGATAATCTGTCTTTTGTCAACCTCAAATGCATCTGAACATTCTTGTATCATTGCTCTTGTGATTATATCCATTCTCCTTATCAGATCCTTGATAGATATATCCTTCATGTTAATGAAGTCCTTTGCAACAATCTTATCTGCAGTCTCCTCAAGCACCTCTAGAGCCATTACATTATGAATTATGTCCTTTATCTCTCTTGACTTTGTTTCAAGATCCTTGCCTTTTATAATTATCTTGTTAAAGTTCTTGATATAAGCTGGAATAATATTTCTCTTAATCCATTTCATGTTCTTATCAGAAATATCAATGGTTATTTGTCTTGTCTCATCCCGGTCTGATTTTTCTCGGGGGTATAGGATTATCTTGTCAGGCTTCTCATCAAGATACACCAAGTCTCCCTTGTTAAGTTTATTTTTTGTGACCCAAGCCTTTGGTAAAGAAACAATATAAGAGCTCTTGCCAAAGTTAATTAACTTTCTGAATTCCATGTGACTAACCCCCACCGAATATAATTTAATTAAGCATATGTTTTCTATATGCTATATATGGTATATGGGAAAATTATATATATATATAAACCTTTCTATTAAAATATAGGGGGGATTAATAAGATGAAAACTAAATGGGTGGATTTAGAAAGGGAGTTTGAATATGATGACGACAGTATCTACTCAGAATATGTTCGTGAGTCCTTGATAGAGGACGACGAAATCTCAGCTGAAGAAGATGGGTTTATGAGGGGCTGGGACGACGCATTAGGATAAACAAGATAACACAAAAAACTGTCAAAAAAACATGTTCTTAGGGGGCGTTATTTGCCGCTATTTCGCATGAATTCTGGGGCTTGAGATTGCCAAATTCTTATAGTACAGCCCTTGTACCACTATTATACAAACGAAAGATATATAAACAAATACCTATTATTCATTTATATATATCATATATTTTTCTCGTCGAGAAATTAACGCAAAAAACAACAAAATTCCTGGCTGGAATTTTGAGTGTCAAAAACCAGGTGGTTTTTAAACATGACAGAAAATAATGAAAAATCCTATGATGCGCAAGATATCCAGGTACTTACTGGACTATCTGCTGTAAGAAAAAGACCAAGCATGTATATTGGCGATACAGGTATTCGTGGACTTCACCATCTTGTGTATGAAGTAGTTGATAATTCTATTGATGAGGCAATGTCAGGTTTTTGCAATAGGATAATTGTCACAATACACCACGATAACTCAGTCACTGTTATTGACAATGGTAGGGGTATTCCTGTTGATATTCATCCTAAGTTCAACAAATCTGCTGTTGAGCTTGTGCTTACAAAACTGCACGCTGGCGGCAAGTTTGATAAAAAGTCATACAGGGTAAGCGGCGGACTTCATGGTGTTGGTGTATCTGTTGTGAATGCATTGTCCCAGTCTATGAATGTGTTTGTCAAGCGTGGAGGGAAAGTATACCGGCAGAAGTATGAAAGAGGAAAGCCGATTACAACCCTTGAGGTCATAGGCGAGGCAGAGACAACTGGAACAAAGATTAATTTTATACCAGACAAGGAAATATTTGATAATATTGAGTTCAACTCTGAGACAATTGCACTTCGTTTAAGGGAGCTTGCTTTCCTTAACCAGAACCTCCAGATTATCTTCAGTGATGAGAGAACAAATAAAAAGTTTGAGTATCAGTACGAAGGAGGCATCAAATCATTTGTTGAGTTCCTTAACAAGAACAAGACCCCGCTGCATCCAATCATATATTTTTCAAAGGAAAAAAATGGCACACAGATTGAGATAGCCCTGCAGTACAATGACGGCTATACTGAAAATCTCCTTTCTTTTGCAAACAACATCAACACTATTGAGGGTGGGACCCATCTTTCAGGCTTTAAGACAGCGCTGACAAGGACAATGAATAATTATACAGAGAAGAAGAATGGCAAGGAAACCAAGTTGAACAGTGATGATGTGAGAGAAGGGATTGCAGCTATCATCTCGATAAAAATAATGGAGCCCCAGTTTGAAGGTCAGACAAAGACAAAGCTAGGTAACTCAGAAATCAAGGGAATTGTTGACTCCGTTGTTAGCAGCCAGCTTGGAACATTTTTCGAGGAAAATCCTAGGACTGCCAGAGCAATTGTTGATAAGGCAGTGAATGCATCCAAGGCAAGGGAAGCTGCACGCCATGCCCGTGAGCTTACAAGGAGAAAGGGTGCGCTTGAGACAAGCACCCTGCCTGGCAAGCTTTCTGACTGCTCTAACAGGGACCCTGCAGTGACAGAGTTGTTCATAGTGGAAGGCGATTCCGCAGGCGGTTGTTTTTCAAGTGATACAAAAATTGCATTAGTGGATGGAAGGAATTTAAGTTTTAAGGAATTAGTCAAAGAACACAAAAAAGGAAAAATAAATTATTGTTACACTATCAATAAAGATGGAACAATTGGTATTGGATTGATTAAGGACCCAAGAATAACCAGAAAGAATGCTGAAGTTATAAAAATAATTCTTGACAATGGTGAAGAAATTATCTGTACTCCTGACCATAGATTTATGCAAAGAAATTCTGAATATATCAGAGCTGACAAATTGACAAAGAATATTAGCTTAATGCCACTCAATAGAAAATCATCTAAAATTGAAGGAAGAATAACAATAAAAGGTTATGAGATGGTTTATGATACTAAAACCAATAAATGGATTTTTACTCATATGCTAACAGACAAATATAACTTGAAGAATAAAGAGTATGATCTTTCTTTAGGAGATTGTAAGCATCATATAGATTTTAACAAATTGAACAACAATCCAGAAAATATTGTAAGAATGCCTAAAAATAAGCATTTTGAAATGCATGCGAAGATGATTTCAAAAACAATGCACAGTGAAGCAGCCAAACAAAAGGCTTGGGAGGCTCATAGAAAACCAGAATACAGAGAAAAAATGAGCAAAATGATGTCAACGCCAGAGATGAAAAAAATGTTATCTGAAAGGGCAAGAGAACAATGGAAAAACAAAGAGTACAAAGAATATATGGTTAAGAAATTTCTTGAATTCTATGAGAATAACAAAGAATATAGGGGGGAATCCTTAAAAAGACTGACCAGAGCACAGAAAGAGTATTGGTCAATAAAAGAAAATAGGAAACTGCAGGCTGAAAAGGTCAGAAAGTATTTTGAAGATCATCCAGAAGCAAGGGAAATATTGCGAGAATTGGCAATTAACCAGTGGGGTGATCCAGAATTAAAAAAATGGAGAAGCAAAAAAACCAAAGAACAGTGGACTAATAAATTTCGAATAAAAAGAAAAAAAGCTTATGATAAAACCTATTTTAAGCATACCATTAATTTCATGAAAAAATTATTAGAGACTTGCGGAAATCTAGAAGAATATGATGGGGAAAGAGTTAAATCTAAAAATAAAAATTTGCTAAAAAAAGAAACATTTACTGAAAGGTTTTTTGATAATGATGAAGGGGCAATGACTGAAGCAGTCAACAACTTTAACCATAAAATAAAAAGCATTGTAAAACTTAATCAAAGTATGGATGTTTATGACTTAGAAGTTGATGGAACACATAATTTTGCACTTGCTTGTGGAATATTTGTTCATAACTCATGCAAACAGGGCCGGAATAGGAAATTCCAGGCAATCCTGCCGCTGAAAGGGAAAATCCTTAATGTTGAGAAGGCAAGGCTGAACAAAGTGTTCTCTAGTGATGAGATTGTAACCATGATTACTGCAATTGGTACTGGAATCGGAGATGAGTTTAATATTGAGAAGGCAAGATATCATAAAATCATAATCATGACAGATAGCGATGTTGACGGGGCGCATATATCAACGCTGTTGTTGACTTTCTTCTTTAGATATATGAAAGAGCTAATTGATATGGGGTACATCTACATTGCACAACCCCCACTATATCTGGTCAGAAAGGGCAAGTCAAAGCAGTATTGCCACAATGATGGTGAAAAGAATAAGATTATGGACGAGATTGGTGATACTAAAGGTGTTGTGATACAGAGATTCAAGGGTCTTGGAGAGATGAATCCCCACGAGCTGTGGCAGACAACAATGGACCCAGAGCACCGTGTCCTTAAACAGGTAACTATAGAGGATGTTGTTGAGGCTGACAGAATATTTACAATACTCATGAGTGACCAGGTTGAGCCAAGAAGAAACTTTATCCAGCAGCATGCAAAGGAAGTAGTCAACCTGGATGTCTAATTCTCGTGAAAAACAATAAAGCTTATAAATAAACAATTAATCTTGCTTAAATACTTATAAAATGGCAGAGAAAAAAGTTGTTAAGGCAGAGTCTAAGAAAAGGAAAAAGCGCTGGTTTAAGATAGTTGCTTCAAAGCAGTTTAATCATTGCGAAATAGGGGAGACCCAGGTATACACTTCTGATGAGGTTATTGGGAAAACAGCTAAAGTAAACCTGACAAATCTTACGAATGATATGAAGAAGCAGCACGTGAATGTCACATTTAAGGTTAACCAAGTCAAGGATGGTGTTGGCTACACAGAATTGATTTCATATAAAATTATGCCAACCCATATTAAGAGGATTATAAGGAGAAACACAGAAAAATTGGATGATTCTCTGGTCCTTCGCACAAAGGATAATGTATTAGTGAGGATAAAACCATTGCTTGTTACAAGGGGAAAGGTCAAGGGCTCAGTTGTAGCAGTCATCAGGCGAAAGGCAAGGGCTTTCCTGAACCATCATGTTAAAAAATCAAGTTATGAATTGCTCATCAATGATATTATCACTTCAAGGCTTCAGTCTGGGATGTACAGATTCCTAAAAAAAGTGTATCCAATTAAGACCAGTGAGATTAGGTCAATAAGTATTGAGAAAGAAAAGACATCAGTGGCAGAGCTTGGGGATAAGAAAGCAAAAAAAGAGATGCCAGAGCCAGAGAAAAAAGAAGAGAAGCAGGAAGAAAAACCAGAGAAACCCAAAGAAAAGAAAGAAGAAGCGAAAAAGCCAGAGCCAGAGAAAAAAGAAGAGAAGAAAGAAGAAACACGAAAAGAGCAAAGCTCTTTTGTGTCCCAGAAACCAAAAGTTTCTGTGAAGCCAGCAGAAGAGAAGAAAGCAGAGCCAAAGCAAGATAAGAAAAACAATAAGTCAGATTAATTCTAACAAAAACTATATATATATCCTGTGTTTTAATTGTGGTTATGAACCTGGGTGAGATTATAAGTACAATTACGGGAAATAAATGGTTGTATGCAGCTGTCATTCTAGTTGGATTCTTTTTATTAGCTCGTTTTCTTATCTATGTGTTCAAAGAAGTCTTCCTAAAGTTTGCCAAAAAAACAAAGACTACTCTTGATGATAACCTTATCAAAGCAGCAATGAGGCCTTTGTCACTTATACTTATTCTGATTGGCATGAAGCTTGCATTAATCCCCCTTGGGTTTATTGAGAATTTCCATGGTTTTTTTACGCATATTATCCAAAGCTTCATAATCGTTGTTGCTACCATGCTTGTTATCAGGGTAATTGACGTGCTGATAATCCACTGGGGCGAGAACTGGGCTGAGAAAACCAGAGCTAAAATAGACAACCAGCTCGTGCACATCATCAGCCGTTTTTCAAGGGTGTTTTTTGCACTGCTTGGCCTGCTTTTCATACTTGATGCTTGGGGTGTTAAGATTATGCCACTGCTTGCAAGCCTTGGCATAGCAGGCATTGCAATTGCATTTGCACTGCAGTCCACACTATCCAATATTTTTGGTGGCGTTTCTCTTATAGTTGACAAGTCCGTTAGGGTTGGAGATGTTATTAAGCTGGATGCAGATACAAAAGGCACTGTGCTTGATGTTGGCCTTAGAAGCACAAAAATAAGGACATTTGACAATGAGGTTATTATTGTACCCAATGGGAAGCTTGCTGACTCAAAGATACAGAATTATGCGCCTCCTGACCCTTCAGTCAGGGTCGTGGTTCCATTCAGCGTAGCATATGGCTCTGATGTTGAGAAGGTTAAGAAGACTGTCCTAACTATCCCTAAAAAGATAAACGGCTTTATGAAGGATCCTGAGCCATTTGTGATTTTTAGGGAAATGGGCAATTCATCCCTTGATTTTAAGCTCTATTTCTGGGTAGATTCCTATAAGAAGAGGTTTAGGGGCAAGGATATGGCTAACACAGAGATATACAACTACCTCAACAAAGCAAAAATAACAATACCATTCCCACAAATGGATGTATGGATAAAAGAACATAAAAAGAAAGGTAAGTAAAAAGAAAAAATAGTTACTTCTTCAAGCAAGCGCAAAGCTTATATCCTTTATTCAGAGCTGTTGCTTTTGAGCGAAAGATAACCTTGTGTTTTGGCAGTATATTCTTTGCAAATGGACAGTGCATATCATGCACAACATTGCCTTCTTTAGTAGCAACAAAAACCTTTTTTGCCCTTGCATGAACAGTCTTGACAACCACTTTGGGCTTTGACTTAACTGTCTTGACAATCACTTTAGGCTTTGACTTAATTCTCTTGACAACCACTTTGGGCTTTGACTTAACTGTCTTGACAATAACCTTAGGCTTTGACTTGACTGTCTTGACAATTGTCTTTGGCTTAACCTGTATCTTCTTTCTTAAGTCATCAACATGCTCCATTATTCTCTCCTGTGCTTGAGCGATGTCTGCAATCTTATTCTGCATCTTGATTATATCATTCTTGCATCTTCGGAAAGACTCAACAACTTTTAATTCCACATCATTCATTTTAGATTCCCCCAATATGAGTTTATAATGATTGTGATGAATATATACTATTTAAACCTTTCGGTTTGTAACGTCTGGGGAGTGGTGAATTCTACCCCTTACTTTACTATACGTATCAATCAGCAGGTTTAAATAGCTCTTTGTCTTGACTATCTTGATTATCTCATACATTGTTATGTCCTCTCCTGTACCTAAGTTACGCTTCTGTGGTGTTTTTTCAATGCAAAACCCCTTATTCTTGAAAAATCTAAGGGCATTGTTAAGATTAAGTGTTACTCCATGTAACAATGGAATGTCATGCTTTTCACATCTTTCCTCTATTTGTTTAAAAATCTGCGTTCCAAGGTGCAACTCAGGGTTATTCTGATAATATGGGTGAATGTAAATTGACTTAGCTTCCCAGTGCGGCATATCCCTCTTCAGAGTGTTCCAATAACTTAGGAACCCAACTGCAACTGGTTTGTCCTCATCAAAATAAACTATTCCACAGCCTCTCCTGAACAAGTCAGATATATTCTCTTCTTTGAATTCCATCACCTTCATTGTCTCTTCATTGTAGGGCTTCTGAGAACTACTGTTGGCATGATATTCTGTTGTATTACACAGCCCAACAATCTTCTCAATAAGGTCTTTTTCGTCAATCAAAGAGCTGTGCTGCCCAATAGTATCTAGTACATCTCCCTCAATTTTTCTTAGTTGCCCAAATGCTTTTTTAGGGTCTACAAACCTGGAAATAGGATAACTCTTGAAGCCTTTTGCAATTTCATCTACTCCTATAAGTCCCTTAATAATGCGCTCGAATAACTGGTCTTTTCTGCCAAACATTGCAAAATTGCTCAGGACAGGGTATTGAGAAAAATCAAATTCCTGAAATGTTTTCATTATCTTCCCAATATTGTCATAGATTCTTAGCTCAGCCATAAGCAAGAGATTGTTGCCCTCATATATAAACTTTTTGGGATTTATCCACTTTATAGTAATAAATCCTGGGGGGATAACTATAAATATCAGGGTGCTGCTTTATTTCCTTACAATGAAACTACCAATAATTATCGTGAACTTCAAGACTTATGAGACTGCTATTGGCAAGGAAGCTGTTAAGCTTGCCAAGTTGTGCGACGAGGTTGCTTCTGAGACTGGAAAGAGCATTGCAGTTGCTGTCCAGGCAGCTGACATAAAAGCTGTTGCTGACGCTGTTTCTATTCCAGTGCTTGCACAGCACATTGATGCAGTTGGCTTTGGCTCTAACACAGGTCATATACTTCCCGAGGCAGTAAAAGAAGCAGGAGCTGTTGGAACACTGCTTAACCATTCAGAGCATCAATTGCACATCAAGATGATTGCAGGCGGCATTGATAGGGCAAGACAGGTTGGTCTTAAGACAATAGTTTGCGCTAACACAGCTGACAAGGCAGCAGAGGTTGCAGAGCTGGATCCAGATATGGTTGCAGTTGAGCCTCCAGAGCTGATTGGAGGAGATATTTCAGTTTCCACAGCAAAGCCTGAGATAATCAAAAATACTGTAGAAAAGGTAGAGCAAGTTGCAGACATCCCTGTTCTATGCGGAGCAGGTGTTAAGACCGGAGATGACATCAAGAAGTCAATAGAGCTGGGTGCAAAAGGGGTACTCTTAGCAAGCGGCATTACCAAGGCAGAGGAGCCCAAAAAGGTCCTTTTAGACATGGCAAAGAGCTTAGAATAGAGTTCTCTTATTAGTCCATAATTGATGGTAACAAAGGTTTATATACTAGTACTGTACCTTGAGGCTTAATATCGGCTATCTGAAAGAAATTATCTTCCCATGTCAAAAGTAACGACGGCATGGGATTTTTTATTTTTATATTGGTTCTAGATTAAGTTATATTTTGGCTAGATGCTACCCCTCCGCAAGTGGTTGCTGCAGATTCATTATTCCCACTGTTGCACATCTCTGGAAATTTTGCTCCCCTCGCTTATTGCGGGGAGACAAAATTTTCTGAATAATGCAGCAACAGAGCACAGTAATATTATAGTTACAAGCTAAGCGGTGACTGGGATTAAGAATAATTATAGCTGCAAACCTTACGTGATTTCAACATATATCTTATGTATTCTGCCATATAAATCACTAAACCCAGAGCCACTGCACTCTGGGTCATTATTGTTTGGGCCATTATAGCAGACATTCACATTAAACACATAAGTTCCCTTGAGGGCATGTGGATCAAAATCAAGCACAATCCCAAAAATTTTCCTCTCAGTGTTCTTTATCTCCCTTGTATCTACAATATTATCGTTTATGTCCAATCCTTTAACCAACATTCCGCATGACCCCGGGTTCCCTGCCTGGTCAATGTATGCATCACACTCCGCTAAAATATAGAAATCCTTATCAGTTCCAACCACATTTGTAACTCCCAGTCCAAAGACCAGAAGGTCACCTGCTGAAGCCTCTTCCCTGTTCATTGGAAGAACAACACGCTCTCCAGAATTCATGAGCAGGCTCTCAATCTCGTTCTTAATCCTATCATCCAAAAATGTGGTCTGGTCATGCGTCTTGTCAAGCACGTCCATAAACAATGCAAGTCCAAGAACAAGTATTACAATGGATATGATGACAACAACAAGGAAGTTTGCTGATAACTCAATCGTTGCTCTCTTTTTCATTTGTCTGGACTCACAAAATCAATCTTCGAGAGGCTGTATGAAAAACTATCCCTGTCAAGAATGTTCTCTGTCTTTTTCTGACCACCATCCCAATACTCATGTTTATAAGTATATTCATAGTAAAGCTTGGGGCTGATTGTCCTTTCTTCTTCAAGCTCCTCCATTATAAAGCTAAGAGGAACCTCAAATGATACATATGAGCCAACATTTCCAAGTGCGTTATTAGAGGTTAAGACCTCTGTTCCAAGCAGCTCCTGGTTCTGGCCAAATACCTCAATCATGTTGAATTTTGGGCCTGAGACCAGGTCAGCATGATCATCAGTAAGCCTTGCAGTAATCTCTATCTTGTCACTCTTTGTAGTTGTGATACTATCAATCTTGAATGGCTGGTTCATTGAAGATTCAGTATTAAATGTAAAGTAAGTTGTTGATTTCTCACTTGCAAAGGTCTTTGTTAGCACATTTGTCCTTATCTGGGACATGCATTCACCATCAGAGCACGCGAATTCAAGATAGTCTCCATATGACCTTGCACATTTGCCGCAGTCTTGCGGACAGGTGCATTTGTTTTCTCCAGCAGCAGATTCGCATTTGTAGTTCTGGCACCTGTTAGGAACCCTCTCATGCTTGCAGAATGCAGTGCCTTCAATACACAAATCAAGTGTTGCTGGATTCCCATCATCACAACCTGCCGGTACACATTCCACAATTTTTGTTGGGTTTACAAATATAAGCGGCGATACAATGCTGTAGTCAACTGAGCCGCGCTTTATCTCATCATCCCTTCCAGCTGTTCTGTATTTGTATTCATAGAACACCTTAAGCTTTGATGTCTTTAGCTCAAACTCCTGCCCAGGATATTCATATGATATCATCATCTCATCAGTTGCCTTATCCCCTATATCAAACATTATCTTCTCAACATTTGTCTCCCCAAGGATGATTTCCTTCCTGTTGATTGTGGCAATGTACTGTATTTTTGATACTTGGGGTTCAATAGTATTTGTGGAAATATCTGTGAGTTCTATCTCAAAAACAATCAAATCTTCATCTATGTTAAATATCTGGTTAAATGTTGCCTTGAATGATACCTTAAACCCGCTTAAGCTTAGGATTTTTGAGAATGGCTGGGGTGTGATCTCCTCGCTTTGTTTGACTGCAAGCACACATCTGTCAACCTCATCACACCATGGTTCTAGATAACTGCTGGTTATGTTAAATGTGGTAATGCCGCACTTGCCGCAGTCTGCAGGAGCATTGCATTTTGTCTCGCCAAGCTCAGGCTCGCACTTTTTGTTGCCAACATGACAGTCAGTAATCAGGTCATGCACGCACAGGTTATTTGTTTCCTTGGTGCAATAGTCAGTTGTGCATGCATTGCCATCATCACAGGTTTCAGGGCATTTATTGCCGCAGCCAGAGACAAGCAAAACAGCAAGCGCAATAATCAAAAGCAGAACTATAGAACATTTCACCTCTTTCATACATTATTCTTTGAAATAACTAGTATTTATATGTTGTGGAAAAATAAGAGAAAGAGAAAAGAAAAAAATTATTTTACAATTTCATACTCTTTGACAAGCAGTGCAACAAACAATATCAGCACGATTACACCTGCAACCAGCAGTGAGATGCCGTAGCTCATTGATGCATACGTGCCTGATACAAGAGCATAGAAACCATAAGCCATGATACCAAAGCCGAGCCAGAGAAACTTGTCCAGCACCATCTTCATTATCTCAAATTCTTCAGATTGAGTTAGTCTTTTTTTCATTATCATGCACCTCTCATGTTGTAATGTCAATTGCCAGGTCTTTTGTTGCCTCATAATCACCGCCAGTCTGCTGCTTAATCTTAAATCTTACCAGGTAAAGGCCAGCACTTGCACCGTTCTTTGGCGAAACCAGGATATTCCATGAATTTATCTGGTCACGGCCCATCTTGACAGTATCAAGGTTAGCCTTCATCCAGCTACTATCCCAGTCACCAGTTGTCTCCAGCTGGAAATCATACTCCTGGTCAAGGGTGTTCATGAATGCAAGCGTGGTCTTGGTCATCTTGTCATTTGAACGCAGGTTCAGCTGAGTAGGAGATAGTGTTACTGGGTTATCTCTTGTTGGCGGGTTTGTGAGCTGGTCTGGTGTGACCTGTTTTACGGTATCGTCAAGCTGCATAAACATGCCCCTCATAAATGAGATTCCCAGGCCAAGCATTGTGAGTGCCAGCACAAGAATAACAATAGCATTAACAGAAAGCGATAAGCTACCTCTTTTTCTCATATAATTCACCTCGTTTTTAATGATTAACCAGTAATGGTATTTTAGCTATATATACCTTATTTATTGCACTACTTATTTATAAAACTTTCTATAAATGTGAGTAAGGACTATAATCAATAGAAACATTTAAAAACAACTAACTTTCCACAGAGTTAAGTGAGTTTAAATGGCAAGACTGAGAAAAGCAGTTGCTTACAGGAGGCTGGAGAGGCCTTACACGAGGAAGAGCAAGTACAGGAAGAGAAATTTTGTTAGGGCTAGCCCTCAAAATAATGTTGTTCGTTTTGACATGGGTAATATGGAGAAGAAGTTTAATACTCACCTTGACCTGATATCAAAAGAAGACCTGCAGATAAGGCATAATGCTATTGAGAGCGCAAGGCTCACTGCAAACAGGGCACTTGAAGGTAAACTAGGAAAATCAGGTTTTCACCTCAAAATTAGGATATTTCCGCATCATATTCTTAGAGAGAATCCACTTGCAGCTGGTGCAGGGGCAGACAGGATGAGCACTGGTATGAAAAAATCATTTGGAAAGCCTATTAGCCTTGCTGCACGCGTTAAAAAAGGTAAGGTTCTTATGACACTGAGAATTGACAAGCAAAATCTTCCGCTTGCCAGAACAGCTTTAAGAAGGTCAGCTGCAAAGATGCCATGCACATGCTCTGTACAGATTACAGAACAGAAATAATCTTTTTCTTTAAATCAGCAGGATTTGTTAATGCTTCTAGTTTAAACTGTTCAATCTTTGATTTTTCAGTTATATCTGTCTTGCTGACATAAACCAGCATGTTCTTTCCAGATGATTTTATCTTCTCATAGAGCTTCATCTGTTGGTCAAGAGGGTATGGTTCTGTCAGGTCAAAGATGTATACAATAAGGTCAGCGAGGTAATCTATGGCAAGCATTGCCTGCATCTCAATTGCATTCATCTTCCCAAACCTGTCAAGTGCTCCTGGCACGTCAAGCACCTGCACATCTTTGTCATCTTCTTTTATGTATGCCACGTTGATATTCTTAGTGGTAAAAGGAAATGCGTTAATCTCTGGCTTTGAACCAGTCAGCTTGTACATCATTGTAGTTTTCCCAACATTTGGGAAACCAACAATAACAACTGTCTTGATATTATCCTTAATAACCGGAAAAGTCCTCATGGTTTTCCTGCAATTCTCAAGATACTTTAGCTCGCTGTCAATCTGCTTCACTACCGATGATACCCGCCCGTAGAATTCTTTCTTATGGCGGCCAAGAACACCCAAGTCTTTGCTGCCTTTTATCTTTCTTATGTATGTTTTATGGAAAAAATCAATCTTTTTGACAGCCCAGTTAAGTGCTCCAAACGATTTCTTTAGCCTTGGATAATCAAGCAATGTTTTGATTAGCTCAATATAGAACCTTGGCAGCACGCTAATACTTGGAAATGCCGTGAGAACCTTCATCAAATTATTGTTGAGCTTTGCTCTTACAATATCCAGGCGTGACAGCTCAACTCTTTTTTTCTTCTGGAGCTTATCAAGACGTCCGCGTATCTTAAACTCGCCAGTTCTTTTTCTTGCAGATGAAAACGCATTCTCAAGGTAAAACTTGCTGTTCTCAACTTTTGGTATGTATTGGAAGTCCATGATAGCCACCCATAATCCCCTGTTGTATATATGTTTTTTGATTCTCTGAATAATCCCAAAACTTTATAAATGACTGATTAATCCTTTCCTCTATGACACTTATAAGGAGGATTAAACATGGCTGATTTCAAGATTATAATTGCAGATCCAAAAACAGGTAAATGCGCACAGAGAGAAATAAAAGACCAAGAAGCTGATGTTCTGGTTGGGCTGAAGATTAGAGATAAGGTTAAGGGAGAACACATGGGCCTTGCTGGTTATGAGTTTGAGATAACTGGTGGCAGTGACCATTGTGGGTTTCCTATGAGGAAGGATGTCTCAGGTCAGGCAAGAAAAAAGATTCTGGCAGTGGAAGGAGTAGGAGTTAAAAAGAAAGACGACGGAATAAAGCAGAGAAAAACTGTGTGTGGTAATACAATACATGCAAAGATTGCCCAGGTTAATCTTAAAACCCTAACTTATGGTAAAGAGAATCTCTTTGAGGGGGAAAAAGAGGAGGCACCAGCAAAAGGAGAGGCAAAAGCAGAAACACGAAAAGAGCAAAGCTCTTTTGTGTCCCAGAAACCAAAAGTTTCTGTGAAGCCAGCAGAAAAGAAAGAAGAAGTGAAAAAGCCTGAGCAAAAGCCAGAGCCAAAACAAGAGGAAAAAAAGGAATAAACAATGCCCAAAAGAGAATCAATTCAGCCAGAGATTAATATTGGTTTAGTTGGGCATGTTGACCATGGCAAGACCACACTGACTGAGAAACTTTCTGGCAAGTGGACCGACACTCATTCTGAAGAAGTTAAGCGTGGTATTACTATCAGGCTTGGTTATGCAGACTCAATATTCAGGAAATGTCCCAAATGTAGGGGTGCGCATGCATACACTGTTAAAGACAAGTGCGCAAAATGCAGTAGCGAAACAACTCCATTAAGAAAAGTATCCTTTGTTGATGCACCTGGGCACGAGAGCCTGATGGCAACAATGTTATCTGGTGCAATAATTATGGACGGCGCACTGTTATTGATTTCTGCTACAGAGGAATGTCCACAGCCGCAGACAAGGGAGCATCTTATGGGCCTGCAGATTATTGGAATCGAAAAAATTGTTGTTGTGCAAAATAAGATTGACCTTGTGACATCTGAGCAGGCCAAGAAGAATTACAAGCAAATAAAAGAATTCCTGAAAAATACACCCTATAAAGATGCGCCAATTATACCTGTATCTGCGCTTCACTCAGCAAACATTGATGTTCTTATCGAGATAATCGAAAAGACAATCCCAACTCCAAAGAGAAATGATAAAAAACCACCCATGATGTTCGTTGCAAGGAGCTTTGACATCAACAACCCAGGTTCTAAGATAGATGGCCTGAAGGGCGGGGTGCTCGGCGGTGCTTTGAAGGAAGGAAAGCTCAAGGTTGGAGATGAGGTAGAGATAAAGCCTGGCTACTCAGTAGAAGAAAAGAACCAGAAGGTTTGGAAGCCGATAAAGACAAAGATTACTAACATAATCACAGGAGGAAAACAGGTCAAGGAAGTTGGTCCTGGCGGAAGCATAGGCATGGAAACACTGCTGGACCCGTCTGTTGTGAAATCAGACCAGCTTGTTGGCGATATTGTTGGATTGCCAGGAAAAATGCCGCCGGTATTGGGGTCAGCAAAGCTTGAGGTTCATCTTCTCAAGAGAGTTGTTGGATCTAAGCAGGAGCTTGATGTTGAGCCGCTGAAACCAAATGAGCAGCTCATGATTAACATAAACAGTGCAGCAACAGTTGGCATTATAACAAAGGTTAGCAAGAACGAGATAGAAGTAAAACTTATCATACCAGTGTGTGCAGAAAAAGGCAGCAGGGCAACCATCAGCAGAAGAATCGCAAACAGGTTCAGGCTCATTGGATACGGAATCCTGAAATAATTTCAGTTTTTTCTTGAAAAACTTTATATACAATAACCTTTTCTTGCTGTAATATGCTAAAAGCAATTCTTTTTGACCTTGACCAGACCTTGATAGACTTTATGCTTATGAAGAAGAAGAGCTGTGAAGCTGCAATCAATGTAATGATTAAGGCTGGATTAAAGCTTAACAAGAGCAAGGCAATGAAGATTCTGTTTGAACTATATGATGAGTTTGGAATTGAGGACCACAAGATATTCCAGAAGTTCCTTGTTAGGGTTAATGGCAATGTTGACTGGAAAATACTCAGTTACGGTGTTGTAGCTTATAGAAAAGCAAGGCAAGACTACCTCAAACCATTTCCAGGCACAAAAAAGACGCTTGCAAAGTTGAAGAAAAAGTACAAGCTGGCGCTTGTCAGCGATGCACCCAAGATTAAGGTATGGCTCAGGCTTGCAAGCATTGACATTGTTGAATATTTTGACGTTGTGATTACATTTGATGATACATACTCACTGAAGCACCAGTTTTTTCCATATGAGATGGCATTAAAGGCATTGAAGGTTAAGCCAGAAGAGTGCCTGATGGTTGGCGACAATCCAGAGCGGGACATCACAGGCGCAAAAAAGCTTGGCATGAAAACCTGCCTTGCAACATATAGTTATTTATGGTCAAAGGATACTGCGAAAAAAGCAAAGCCAGACTTCACGATAAAAAAAATTGAAGAACTTCTGAAAGTTGTTGAGAATGCAAACTAAATAATCTTGATTGTGTCTAATTGTGCGGTTAGTTTCTTTGCTCTTGCCAGCTTGTCTTTGTTGTCAGAATAAATTGTAAACAGCCTGTTGCCCCTGTTTACCTTCTGGTTAAGAAGCACATACAGGTAGATGCCAGCCTCCTTGTCTTTTGGTGCGCCTGCAATCTTAGCAAGCTTTGAAACAAATCTGTTGCTTATCTTGTGGATTGTGCCATCTCTTGGGGCCTTGTATGTATACTTGAACTTTCCAATCTTTAATTTGTCTGGCCTCAGGCTCTTGCCGCCCTGCGCCTTGACAATCTCTGCAAATTTCTTATATGCTTTGCCTGAAATCAGAATCTGCTCTGCAAGCTTTGCTCCCTGGCCATGCGGCCTCTTGCCAGCCAGCTCAAAAATCATACCAGCTAGCATCACTGATTTGTCTCGAAGGTCCTTTGGGGCTCTCTTGTCATTCTTCAGCACCCATAACACATCACGCGCCTCAAACACAGGCCCGATTCCATTACCAATTGGCTGCCTGCCATCAGTCAACACAACCTTAATTTTAAAACCAAGGCTGCGACCAATCTCTTCAAATCTTTGCTTGAGATATATTGAATCCTTCCTGCTTTTTATCTTGCCACCTACTGGTATGTCAATAAGAAGATGCGTAGCTGAGACACTTTTTTTCTTTGCAAGGATGCTTGCCAGTAGCTGTCCTTTTGGGTCAAGTGAAACTTCATGTTCTACATTAATAATCTTGTCATCTGCAGGAGCAAGGTTCATTGTTCCGCCCCAGACCATACAGCCACCTGTTTTCTGCACAATGCCTTTGAGACGCTTAATGTCAAATGACACCTTTGCCAGCACCTCCATTGTGTCAGCTGTGCCTGCTGGTGAGGTTATTGACCTTGAACTGGTTTTTGGCATCAAAAGCCCGGCAGCTGCAACAATCGGTACAACTATCATGGTTGTCCTGTTGCCGGCAACACCACCAATACAGTGCTTGTCAACCACAGGGTGTGTATTGAAACTAATTGTCTGGCCTGTCTTTAGAATTGCCCTTGTCAGGTATATGGTTTCATGAACCGTAAGCTCATGTATGTAGCATGCAGATACAAAGTATGTAACCTCAACCCGGGTAAGCTTGTTAGTAACTATGTCACCTATTATCTCATCAAACTCTTCCTGGCTGAGCCTTTTTCCTCTAAGTTTCTTCCTTATGTAATGGAGAGAATTTGGGTAGTGAGAAATGCCAATGCTTACAGTATCACCTGGCTTAAAGCCAGATTCCTTTTGTAGTTCCCTGTAGATTCCAATGCTCCCCTCTGGTACAATCTTCTTGCTGTTTGTTATGTTGATTGCTGTGACAACCTTTTTCTTGCCTTTGCTTATTTCAATCCTGTCGCCGCTGAACAGGTCAAACTTCTCAGCGTCCTTGTTGTTGAGTGTTGCTATAAATACATCTCCAGTACTAATATCAAGATCTTTTACTTTGAGTCTCATCTTTTAGTTTTAGCATATATTTTGACAAGTGTTAGTGCAACTGCAAGAAATAGCGGACCAAGCACGAGTCCTGAAAATCCAAACACAGTCAGGCCGCCAAGCACGCCCAGCAGCACAACTACCGGGTGGATGTTGCCCCTATTTCCTATTAACTTTGGTCTCAGGAAATTATCAATACTGCTTACAATAATGACACCATAAATAAACAATATAATTCCTTTATACCAAGTCCCGATCCCAAGCCCATTTATGAAAAGGTACACCGACGCAGGGAGCCATATAATTCCAGTACCCCCCCATGGAAAAAGTGCTGCAATTGCCATTACAAGCCCCCATATAAGCGGAGACCTTAAGCCAAGGGCCCAGAATCCTAAACCACCAAGAGCACCCTGAATGATTGCAATAATAATGCTGCCCCAAATAACCGCATGTGTTACATTACCTATCTGCGTCAGGACATTTTGCATATCTACCTTTTTTAACTTAATTGTCTTGCGCAGGCTTGCAACAATACTATCACCTTCTTTAAAGAAGTAGAAAAGCAGGAAGAGCATTATAAAAAAATCGATTATTTTCTTTGGCATAGATAACAAGATGTTCGTGACCCAGCTTGTTATGAGGTTAGCAAACCTTGTTACCACAACACCCACACTTATATATTTTTCAATTTCAAACTTGTTAATAAAGTCCTGTATTGACTCCCTTGTTGAGTCAATGAATCCAGTATGGTTTATATCAGATTCTGGACCTGGCCCAAGGTTTATTTTTGCCCAATTATATGTTTCAATAGCTTCCCGTTGTATTGAAATAAGGAGGATTATCATAGGAATTGTAAATAGAATCACTATTATTACAGATGAAATAAGTGCTGCAGCTGTTGAGTTCTTTATTTTTCTGCGAATCCACTTGTACATCGGGTAGAGTACATAAGCAAGTACAGCTGATGTAAGTATTATGCCTATATACTGCTTGAGAATCAGGATTGCAAAGTATAATACAAATACAATAATTGCAATAGTGATGGTATTTCCTTTCTTAGTCAGGATTCTTACCACACTCTTTTTTAATTCTAAACTGG
>JAFCCF010000089.1 GCA_017610325.1 Candidatus Aminicenantota bacterium
GATGTAAGAAAGAAAACAGTCAGACTATTCTTCATTGCAAATGCAAGTGCTGGTGCAAGTGTTGCAGCTGTCTTTCCAAGGCCAGTTGGAGCGTGGACTATCAGATGCTTTTTTTCCTTAAGAACCTCATCAACTTTGTGTAGGAGCTTGTCTTGGATTTCCCTTATCTCTTTATGTGGGAATAAGCTCTCTTTTTTCTCGACCATGTTTTAGCACAAATTAATCACAGTTTATAAATTTTTACTTTGTTGCGCAGAATCTTTTCTATACAACATGAAAACTTTTCTAAAACGTAACTTACTGGAAAACAAAGTTTTCCTGAAATTCGGAATTGCCTTGCAATTCCGTAACCTTTATATACAAGTTGGTTATTCTATTACACGAAGTATACATTTGAAGTGTATAGTCACAACCTATATTTCCTTATATATATTTTGGATGAGTTAAAAGGTTGGGGGATTGAAATGCAGAACAAAGAAATCTTTAATGTTTTTTTTCGTGAGAAACCAGCAATGATGTTGGTAAGACTCCGTAATGTTAAATCGGAGATGTATGCTTCCTCACTTGCAAAACAAATTGACTGTACTTATTCTCATGTTGTTAAGATTCTACAGCATATGCAGAAAGCTGGCCTGGTAAACTTTAACAAGCAGGGCAGATTAAAGCTTTTGAGCCTGACAAAGAAAGGTCAGGATGTTGCAGAAATGATTGACAGAATCAGAACTTTGCTCTAATTTTAACCAACAACTTCTTCCATAACATGTTTGCGCAGTACTTCTTTTGCTGTTTCAAGAAATTCTTTCTCTTTCTTTGTCTCGATGATTGCACCAGCTGCACTATAATGGCCGCCAGCTTCGCCGCCTGCCTTTTCAACAATCTCCTTGATTATGTCTCTCAGATCAATCTTCTCGTTTGGCTTGATGCCGGCAATCCTTAAAGAAACCTTTGTTGTGCTGTCAACATCCCTTCCAAGCGAAAGAATAAATGTATTCTCCTTAATCTCCGTTGATTTTGCGAGTATCGAAGCCAGGGTCCCAATAATTGTGGGCATTATATTTTCCTTTGTATTGATTATGAGTATTCCTTCTTCCTTGTGAACATCCTTCTTATCCTTGTTCTGGTTAAACCATTGAATTGCATTAACAATCTCTCTTTTGTATTTCAGCATGGAGTTGAGTGCCTTCTTCTTTGTCTTTGCATCATTCAGGCATGTGCCGATTCCAAGGGAAGCCTTGCCAAGCCTTCCGCATGCATTAAGCAGGGTTGAGAATTCTTTTGCATCCCTTAGCGGGCTCTCTGGCTCTTCCTTAAGCAGCGTGTAAATGTTGCCCAGGATGTCTTCTGGCTTGTCCTCACCCTTTCTCTTAATTACAATGCCTGCCAGGAGTTTTTTTATCTCATCTCCGGTCAGATGTATATACTTTTTCCAGCCTTTTGATGACTTTGGATTAATTCCAAGCGACTTCAGGAACTGGATACTGCCAGACTCACTGCCAGAAACATCAGGAATATAGGGGTTAGTTGAGTACTGCAATACCTTATACAACGGCCTGGTCTGGATTCCAAATAATCTAAGGCCTGTTTCAACCTTCATCTTCTTTTTCTTTACAGCTGTTTGTAGAATTTCATCATTTAATTTAAGAAATCCGTTATTCTCTTGCACATCACCTATTGCGCCAATCACAGCAATGTGCGCCATGTTCTCATTTTTCTTGTCAATCTCTATTGCAAACATGTAGACAACACCAGACCCACTTATCTCTTTTGAACCGTCAATGTTAAACAGATGCGGGTTGACATGAAGCACCTTGTCTTTTTTCTTTGCAGGTACTGGAACGTGATGGTCCAGGATAAGAATATCCTTTCCAGCAAGCTTCTCACCGATAAGGTCAAGCTGTCCGCTTCCGAGGTCAGTAAAAATAAAGCATTTATGGTTCTCCTTTGACAGCTCATTGAGAATCCTTGAATTAAGATTCTTGACAATGGAGATAGAATACTTCATACCGAGCTGGTTAAGAACCTTAACCATTATGGAACAGGCTGCAATCCCATCACAGTCAAGGTGAGATATCAACCTTACAGTCCCGCTTCTGTCCAGCTGCTTAAACTTCTCTGCAACCTTTGCAATATACTGATTAAAAAGTTGGTATTTTGCCAATTGTAACCACTATTCCAGATACATGCTGACTGTTTTTGGGTCATACTTCCATGTTGCAGGTATCTTTCCAATCTTTATGTAATACTTTACGAGCCTCTTGACCTTTGACTCAGTTAGTTCAAGGCCCCTCTTTGCA
>JAFCCF010000090.1 GCA_017610325.1 Candidatus Aminicenantota bacterium
ATATCTTGTGGCCATCTTCAGATTAGCATGCCCCAGCAATAGGATGTTCAATCCGTTAGCTTCGGTTATCATTTCCAGAAATTGTATTTATAAGTCTATATAAGCAAAAGAGTTGACCTTACCCGCGAACACCTAAGACCTTAGGCCCAGGGGGGCAGGCCATTTCATTGATTATTGATTATGGATTATTGATTATTGATAAATGGTTATTTGGTTGAGATGGGCTTTTGCTGAGGGTAATTGTCTAACGCGAAAGGTGCTATTGGCCGAGAAACGTAAATACAGGGGGCATTTTGCGGCCTGTCGGAAATGCTGAAAAAATAGATTATTTTGTCGAACAAATATACCCCCATAGGGTATATTAGTAGAGCAGATACAAAAGGGACAAGAAATGAAGAAAAATCCAAGCCATGAGGGCAACCTGGTAGCATTAAGGCGAATTGAGGGGCAAGTCCGTGGTGTCCAAAAGATGATAGAAGACCGCAAATACTGCATTGACATCTTAACTCAGATATATGCAATCAAAGGTGCCCTTTCCAGAGTAGAAGAGAATATATTGAAAAAGCACTTTCGGAACTGCGTAACTGAAGCTGTAAAAGGAACATCCGAAAAGGAAAGACAGCAAAAGATGGACGAGATTCTTAAGCTTATACACCAGTCTCGCAGATAATAAAATATAGAGGTTGAAAGGCGACTTACTTGTATAATGAAGCAGCAAAATCATACCAGATTAAGGGGCTGAAAATATGAATAGACAAGTTCTTGGGATTATGGGCGTGGTTGTGCTTGTCTCAATATCGCCTGTCATGGCTTCGCAGCAGCCAACCGACACAAATGATTTGCAAGTCCTTTTAAGCTATCTGCGTTATGCTTCCCTTAATAACGCTGAGCTTAAAGCAAAGTTCGAGGAATGGAAGGCTGCTTTGGAGCAAGTGCCACAGGCCAAAGCTCTGGACGACCCAAAGTTTACATATAGCTATTTCATAGAAGAAGTTGAGACGCGGGTTGGTCCACAAAGAAACAAATTTGGTATTATGCAGGTATTTCCATGGTTTGGCAAAATAGAGGCAAGAACTGATGTTGCAACTGCAAAAGCAAAAGCTGCAAAACAAAGGTATGAAGCGAATAAGCTAAAACTTTTTTGGCAGGTAAAGGATGCCTTCTATGAATTCACGTATCTGGCTACAGCTATTAATACTGCCAAAGAGAACCTTGAATTGCTGCAGCATTTTGAAGAAATTGCACGAACTAAATATAGAGCTGCCACAGCAAGGCATCCTGATATAATCCGTGCTCAGGTAGAATTGGCGAAACTTGAGGATGTCTTGAAAAGTTTGGAGCAACTCAGAGAACCAATAGTTGCAATGCTTAATTCGGTGCTTAATCGACCATCTGATGCGAAATTGACTTGGCCCAAGAAAGAACTACCAAGAGAGGTCCAACTTAATCGACAGTATATCATTGAGGCGTTAATAAGAACTAACCCTAAACTCGCTGAACTAAACTGGGAGGTTGAGGCAGCAAAAGCCAAAGTTGAGTTGGCAAAGAAGAAATTCTATCCCGATATAGGGGTGGGAGTCGATTGGATTCAAACAGATGGTGCAACTTCTCCAGGAGTTCGAGATAGTGGTAAGGACCCGGTTGTTTTGATGTTTTCAATGAATATCCCATTGTGGCGAGATAGTTACAAGGCTGCTGAGCGGCAGGCCAAAGCTAATGTCAGAAAAACTCAACAGCAAAAAATAGATACCGAAAACAAAATAATAGCACAAGCGATACAGGTGCTGTACGATGTCGAAGACAGTCAAAGGAAAATGCATCTTTATGGGGATTTTTTAGTCTTAAAAGCAGAAGAGCTTGTTCAGACATCAGAGAGTGCGTACAGAGCCGGTACGATAGATTTTCTTTCACTGATAGATGCTCAGCGTATGCTGCTTAGATACACACTTGACCATGAAAGAGCCATTACCAACAATCAGCAGAAAATAGCTGAGTTGGAAATGCTCATCGGCAGAGAATTGTAAGGATTTTGATATGAAAAACCTTAACTTAAAAAAATGGCTGAGTAGGCCAACGTATAAAGTAGTAATAATTGTTCTCATAGCTTTTGTTCTCGGGTTTCTGATCAGAGGATGGAGAGTTTCATCACAGCTAAATACTGAGCATATCCACGCAGCCGAAGACAAATAGCAGATATGGACTTGCTCGATGCATCCGCAGATTCGTCAACCAAAGCCAGGAAAATGCCCGATTTGCTTTATGGATTTAGTGCCGGTAGATAGCAGTG
>JAFCCF010000038.1 GCA_017610325.1 Candidatus Aminicenantota bacterium
ACAACTACAACTACCACTACTACAACTACCACTACTACAACCACCACACTACCATCTACATGCTATGACTCAGATGGCTTGAATATATTCAATAAAGGCGCTGTATGGGGGTATGACAAGTATCTGCCAGGTTTCTATAATAATGAAGATTACTGCATAGGTCCTATAGTGGTGGCAGAGTATATATGTGATAATGAGACATCACAGGAAAAGGAAATCATGTGCCCATCAGATTATATATGTAAATTTGGAGCCTGTGTTCCAGTTATAAATGAAACAGAAAGAGGCATGTATAAGGACAGGGAGATACTACATATTGACAGAATCACAATACTAAATGAGTACGTTGTGCCAGGCGAAGAGCTGGTTGTATTTGTAGATATTCAGAACAAAGACGTAAATAAGATAAAGGATCTTAAAACCACAGTCATGATTCCTGAGCTTGGCATCTGGAAAAAGGTGCAGACAAGGTATTTCAGGGCTGGCGATTCTGTATCACAAACGATTAAGTTGGATATTCCAACAGATGCCCCATATGGGGTATATACTGTAAGAATTGTGTCCAGCAGCGATGATTTAAGAAGGGTCAGAAACAGGGAGATTATCGTGACTGAACCATGCATTAACCAGTGCCAAACAACACTTTAGGGGAGTAAAAATCTGTAACCACTCATATATACTAAAAAATCGAAAACTTTATATACTAGATGCGTTATACTCAACACAAGTAACAAATATGATAAACCAATATAAATCAATTGGGGGTATAAAAAAATGAAAAAGACATATATGTTTTTGTTTGTTGTTATGCTGTTAGGAATTCTGGCAGTAAGCAGCGTTAGTGCACTATCGGTTACAATAACCGATGTTTGGGTTGACAATGTACCATTAGACCCAACAAGTTCTAATGAGCTTGAGGTAATGGAAAAGAACCAGGAGCTTAATGTTAAGGTCAGAATCAAAGCTGATTCAAACCTAACACATGAGCTTGAGGATCTTCAGATTGAAGCCATGATCAGGGGTTATGACCATAAGGACATTATAGGAGATATCACAAGTGCTTTTGACTTGAGCCCAGGCGCAAGAAGGACTGAGAGGCTAGATATAACGCTTCCAATCAGACTTGATCCAGGAATTTACAAGTTAAGAATTTTCGTATTTGACGCAGATGATTCCGATGTATCAGAAACCTACGAGTTCGAGATTGTCGGGGACAACCACGCTATTTGGATTAAGGACGTCATCTTTTCACCAGCAGACACAGTTATGGCAGGAAGAGCATTGCTTACAACTGTCAGAATTAAGAATGTTGGTAACGAAGATGAGGACGACGGCATCAGAGTAACTGTCGCAATCCCAGAGCTTGGATTGAGTGCAGCTGACTATCTTGACGAGCTTGATGAGGACGAGAGCGCAACCTCAGAGGAGCTTTACATGAGAATCCCAGCATGTGCAAGAGAAGGTGAATACACTGTTCTTATTGCAGCAACCTTTAACGAAGGCGACGATACAGAGACTGTCGCAAAGAAGATTTACATTGTTAAGGGAGAATCATGCGAGGCAGACGCACCATCAGTAACTCCAACAACTGTTATCTCAGTTGGTGCAACCCAACAGGGTGTTGTAGCAGGAGGAGCTGACGTCATCTACCCACTTACAATAACAAACCAGGAAGGTACAGCAAAGACATACACATTCAGTGTTGACAGCGGAGACTGGGCAACCTTTAGGATTAACCCATCAAACCTAATCTTGCTTAACAAAGGCGAGACAGCAACTGTCTATGTGTATGTGACTGCAGATGAGGACGCACCTGTCGGAGATAACCTATTTGTTGTCAATGTCAAAAAGGGTTCAGAGCTAATAAAGCAGATTACCCTAAAGGCAACAGTTAAGGAGCAGACAAGCGACTCAGACAATACAGGCACAACTGGATGGAATACCGTCAAGAAAGGCCTTGAGGTTGCAGTCATTGTACTAGTGGTTCTGCTTGTTATAATTGGGCTAGTAATTGGATTTAGAAAGCTCAAGGATGATGAGGACGGCGAAGACAAAGGGGAGAGTTATTACTAACTATCTCTTTTTTTATTTTATTTTACTTCTTTTTTTGAGTCTTAAAATCTTCACGCAAAAACAGGGGTGGGGAAGGAAATAGGATGAAGAATAATCATAAGATTTTAATTGTTTTTTTTGCAATCTTAATGTTCCTCCTAACTGTTATTGCAGCCAACGCTGAGGAGCGTGTGATTCTAATTCAGTCAGGCGATACACCTGTTATCATAAGGGATGTTACTACAACTACACAGCCATTTACATTTCCTACAATTACCATACCAACAATAACTATACCACCACCAACTACAACTACGACTGTAGCAAAGCCAATATTCATATTTGTACCCCAGGTAACTGTTCCTACAACCACAACCACAAAAAAACCAGTTGTAGATATCCGCGAATTTATCCTTTCTAAGCTAACAACCACAACAACCGAGTTTCCAAAGATTACAATTCCTACAATCACGTTTCCAGAGATACCAACAACAACCACGACCCTGAAGCCGCTGGTTAACAATAATGTGGTTGACATTGAGCAGTACAGCTTCTCAAACTGCCAGTGCATGCCAACAGTATATGAATTTAAAGTCAAAAATACTGGCGATTTCATGGAAACATACACATTCAGTGTTGAACCTTTTTCAAAGAGCCAATATTTTTTCAATAAGCCAAGCATCATACTTCAGCCAGGTAAATCAGGTACAGTCAAGCTGACAGTTATGTTGCCATGCGATGAGGTTGGATTTTACGAAGGTGTCTTTATTTCCAAGACAAGAACAAGCAATATAAAATCAAAGACATACTTTTACCTTAAAACAAATGAATGTTTTGATTATAATACCACATTAAGGGCATATAAACCAGTTATTGTCAATGGTACTGTAAAAGGCAAGAATCTCCAGGATGTCGGTGATGTGCTTGAGATTTGTGCTCAGGAGAACACAACCCTTATTGTCAAGCTTGATAACAAGGATTCATACATTAATTACTATGACCTTGACTTTACAGAACTTGCATGGATAACAATAGAAAATGATACTGTGTCTGTTCCATCACAGTCAATAGAAACATTTGACATAACACTTGCACCAGGCCCAGAAGATGTTGGCAGATACAATTTCTTACTTCATGTAACACCTGTCTTAGGAACCCAGGAGCAGGATAAAAACATCACGATTAATGTAGCTGAATGCTACAGATACTCTGTAGAGTTTGCTGACTATGCTGAAATATGCACAAAGCCAACAGAGTTTAACATCACAGTCTCAAATCAGGGCCAGTTTAAGGAAAAAATCGAGCTTAAGGTTGATGAACCTAGCTGGGTCAAGGTTGTGCCAAACCTAGCTGAGATTGAACCCGGCAACTCAACTGTATTTGAGCTGAGTTTAACACCACCTGATGAGACCGGAAATGTAACAATTATAATTAATTCAAGCCTTGTTGACAAGAACATATCACAACAGCATGAGCTTTATCTTGATTTAATCTCACTGCAGGAATGCTATCAGGTTGAGTTTGTTGACAAGACCAGAAAAACATCATATGGATATGAAACACCAAAATTCAGAATCAAGAATATTGGCCATGAATATACAAGCTATGAAATTAAGTCCGTATCCGGAATCGGAGATTGGGTGGGCTTGCTGACTGATGAGGTTGAACTTGGAACAGGTGAAAAAGGCGTATTCTGGATTGCAACTAATGCAACTGAGGATATTCCAGGGGGTTCTTATCCTTTCCTAATTACTGTAGAGAGCCATTTAGGCCAGGAATATTCACAAGAGTTGATGCTAAGGCTTGGAAGCGGCAATTATCTGTGGGGCCAGTTCAAGTCTTTCTGGAGTTATGTGTTCAAGGACCTGGGCAAGCTTGGCAAGAGCATCTCAGGCAAGAAAAATGGACCATTATACCATGAATGGCCTATGAATGCAGTGTATGAACTTGACTTGTCAATAATCTTCTATGATCCTGATCTTGACTCATTGACCTTTACTGTCACAGAGACAGAGGATATTAATATTGAGATTGAGGATTCAAAGCTTATCCTGACACCTTTGCAGGGCTGGACAGGAACAGAAACTATCCAGATTACAGCAGACGATGGCCAGGGCGGGATAGCAACCACACCTGACATAACATTAGTTGTTTCTTAGAATGAGACTTATTATTCTTGCAGGTGCAAACTCAATCATTGGTCAGTCATATTGTTATCGTTTCTTTTCTTTGGAAAATACAAAGACTATTCAGATTTCGCGTTCAATTGATAAACTTGAAAAAGAAGTTGAAAGAGTTCAGTTAGATCTCCTGGATAAAAAGGAAACCGCACGATTTGTATCTTCTATTCCGCTAGAAAATGTTACTCAAATATATTATCTACATCTTGCTGGCAAATTCAAGTTTGAAGAAAAAAAGGAACATACCAGATACTTAGATATGGATGTCTTTAACACAAACTACACTACTTTTATAAATGCTTATCATGCTCTGTCTACATCTACAATGGAGAAAAGGGTAAAGGGCGATGTGCACCTCCACCTTTACGGATTTGGCTCAGTCTCTGATGAGTTTGAGGTACCTTACTGGAAATCTTATACACAAACAAAAAACCTATTAAGAAGATTCATTGAAGTTGCTTGCATAAATGAGAAGAATTTCTCTGGCGCGTTCTTTTCCATGAGCAGTGTAAATACACCAAAGGAGAGAAAATTAAGGCCCAATGCAGATAGGCGTTTCTGGCTATCTTCAAGTGAAGTTGTAGACTATACTTGGCGCAAAATACTGGAGCATGAAAAAGGCTTCAATGATTATAGGATTATCAAATCTAATCCAAACTATGATTACACTTTCTTTAAGCCAAAGAAAGTATACACCAGATGGATGAAGGAGATGGGAAAACATTAGAACTTCTAGAAAATTAAAAAAATGGGGACACGGGGACTTTCGAAGCTGTGCTTCTCGGTCGTTTATTCCCGATGGTCGCAAACTATTCGAACCCCGATCCACTGGTATAGCCCTTTGTAAGTCATTGCCTTGCGGCTCATCGCTCCACAAAGACTGGAGCCAGTTATTGTGACCAGATAGTCAATATCTTCTAGCCAGGTTATACTATGTCCCCATTAATGGGATCTCAGCGTTAGCTGAGGTCGCATAGCTCGATCAACCCTGATAAGGGTTGTTATTGCTATGTCCCCAGTAGAACAGAGGAAGAATCAGCCCTTATTTAAAGTTTATGCTATCTCCAAGATTAACCTTGTCAGCAGTTCCAGCAGGGAGCTCTATCACATATTTTGCCTTCCTAAACGGGCTTCGCATGGCAAATGGCAGAAAATTCTTCCACAACTCAACAACTTTTTTTTTCTCATCAAGAAACAATACATCAATCTTCTGGAACACAAACATCATGTGCAGAGGAACATATTGGGGCTTGTCAAACACAAATACCAGTGCCTTGTCCCTAAGCTTGCGCCTGAACATAAGCCCAAATGCCTTTGACATATGAGACCTGCAATATTCAATATCCTTTACCAGCTTTTTCCCATTTACCTTGAGCATATCAACAATACTATGTCGATACCTTTATAAATTTGCTGTTGTTTCTTGATAATAAGATGAAATTCATAATAACTGGCGGAGCAGGGTTCATTGGCTCAAACATTGCAGCTGAGTTGATTAAGCAGAGTCATGAGGTCAAGATAATTGACGATTTAAGCTATGGCTTTGAAAACAACCTGGACCCTATTAAGGATAAAATCACCTTTGTAAAGGCAGATATAAGGGATTTAGAGCTGTTAAAAAAGGAATTCAAGGGCTTTGATTATGTATTACACTTGGCTGCGCTTCGAAGCGTGCCAAAGTCAATGGATGACCCTGAATCATTCCATGACGTGAACATAAACGGCCACAGGAATGTGCTTGAAGCTTCCAGATTAAACAAAATCAAGAGGGTTGTGTTTGCTTCCTCATCTTCAGTGTATGGGGATAATCTGCACCTGCCGCAACAAGAAACACAGGAGCCAATGCCAATAAGCCCATATGCAATCACTAAGCTTGTTGGAGAGAGATATAATCACATGTACTGGAAGGTATACAAGCTTCCAGTTGTCAGCCTTAGATATTTTAATGTGTTTGGCCCAAGACAGAGCCTGGAATCACAGTATGCAGTTGCAATTCCAAAATTCATCACATGTCTAATGAATGGCGAAGCAGCCCCAATCTTTGGAAACGGCGAGCAAACAAGGGATTTTACATTTGTGAAGAATGTTATAGATGCAAATCTTGCAGCATGCAATGCACCTGCTGAAAAGGTTGGCGGCCAGGTTATCAATATTGCAAATGGTGCAAGCACAACTGTGAATGAATTGTTCAAGAAGATTCAGGAGCTTGTTGGAAAAGACACTCCACCTGAATACAAACCAGTAAGGGCAGGTGATGTACTGCACACAAGGGCTGACCCGTCAAAAGCAGAGAAGCTTATGGGCTTTAAGTGCAGTGTTAATATTGACGAAGGCTTGAAAGAGACAGTTGAATGGTTCAAGGAACATGGAAACTAAAATCTGTGTAGTTGGTCTTGGATATGTCGGACTTCCGCTTGCAGTTGAATTCTCAAAAAATTTTTCTGTTATTGGCTTTGACATAAGCAAGAAGAAAATAGATGATTTCAAGAAAGGTATAGACCCAACCAACGAGGTTGGCAAAGAAGAACTGTCAAAAGCTAAGATTGAATATACCGCTGACCCAAAAAAGATTAAGGAAGCTAATTTTATTATTATTGCTGTTCCAACACCTATTGACAATGAGAAAAAGCCAGATTTAACTTTCCTTGAATCTGCATCTGAGGTTGTTGGAAAAAACCTTGCAAAAGACTCAATCATTGTGTATGAATCAACTGTATATCCTGGCGCTACAGAAGAAACATGTGTCCCTGTTCTTGAAAAGACGTCGGGGTTAAAATATGGAACTGATTTCAAAGTAGGCTATAGCCCAGAAAGGGTTAATCCAGGTGACAAAGAGCACACAGTTGACAAGATTGTTAAGGTTGTTGGTGGCATGGACATTGAAACCACAGACAAGATTGCAGAGGTTTACGCCACAATAATCAAGGCAGGTATCCATAAGGTGTCATCAATAAAGGTTGCAGAGGCTGCAAAGGTTATTGAGAATATCCAGCGTGACCTGAACATTGCACTGATGAATGAGCTCAGCCTGATATTTGACAAAGTTGGAATCAACACCAAAGAGGTAATTGAGGCAGCTGCAACAAAATGGAATTTTCACAAGTATTATCCTGGCCTTGTAGGGGGGCATTGTATAGGTATTGACCCATTTTATCTGACATACAAGGCAGAGCAGCTTGGATATAATCCTAAGGTAATTCTTGCAGGAAGAAACATAAATGACAGCATGGCAGCTAATGTTGCTGATAGAATCATAAAGCTGCTGACAAATGCAGGCAAAATCCTGAAAGATTGTACTGTGCTAATCATGGGCCTGACATTCAAGGAAAATGTGCCAGACATGAGAAACAGCAAGGCAAAAGATATTATTAAGGCACTTAAACAATATAATCTCAATGTTATTGGCTGCGAGCCTTTGCTTGAGCCAGGAATAGTGAATAATGAATTTAAGGTCGAGAACAAGGAATTCAAAAATATAGCAGATGTTGACTGTGTTGTGATGTTTAACATCCACGACGCATTCAAGGATTTAACTCTTGACAATCTAAGAGAAAAAACAAAAAATAAACCTGTGCTGATTGATATCAAGAACTTCTTCAACAAAAAAGAGGCAGAGCAAAAAGGCTTCTTATACTGGTCGCTTTAGTTAATTAGTTTTTTCTTTGAGGTTATTATAAATGAATATGGGTTAATAACTTGTGTTCTTACAATATCATCTATA
>JAFCCF010000039.1 GCA_017610325.1 Candidatus Aminicenantota bacterium
AGGGCAAGGTTGACAGCAAGGAGCTTGAGACAGTGAAGGGAAAAATCATGGAGCTCGAGGAGCTGCTTAAGCCTGACAAGAAAGATACTGAAAAGATTAAGAAGAAAGTTGATGAAGTAAACGAGCTCGTCCAGAAAATGAGCACAGAGATGTACCAGAAGGTTGCACAGGAGCAACAGAAAAAACAGCAGGAAGCAGCTGCAGCAGGTGCAAAAGAGCAAAAAGAAGAGAACAAAGGAAAGAAGAAAAGCAAGGACAAGGTTGTTGATGCTGATTACAAGGTAGAAGACGAGAAAAAAAAGTAGGTTTTGGAATTGAAAACTAAGGCAGTGATATTTGATTATGACGGAGTCATAATTAGCAGTCTAGACCTATATCATGATGCTTATCTGGAGGTTGCAAAACATTTTCCACATGAATATTTCAAGGATTTTAAAGGCAATATTGAAAACCATGACATTGACTGGAAAGCTCAGATGCGGAGGATTGGCATTACAGATCTAAAGGATCACACAAAGATTAAAGAAATCTTTACTGATTACTGTAATAAACACCTAAACAGGATAACTATTATTCCCGGTATTAAAGAAGTGCTTACAAGTCTTAAGCAAGAATATCTTCTTGCTGTTGCTTCTAATAATTATGAAAAAATAATAAAGCAGACATTTTACAAGTTTGACATTCTAAAATATTTTAATGTTATTGCTGGCGGTGAGAAAGAAGTTCTTAAACCAGACCCAACAGTTATATTGCACTGTGTTAAGGCGCTTGGTGTAAAGCCAGAAGAATGTGTGTATATAGGAGATATGGATGGAGACATAATTGCAGGCCGCGCAGCTGGCGTCAAGAAAGTGATTGCAGTTACATTTGGTTTTCATTCGTACGCAAAGCTCAAAAAGCTTAATCCTGATGAGATAATCCACAAGCCAGAAGAATTACTGGAGGTAGTAGGATGAAACTCGTGCTGTTTGACATTGACGGAACATTATTGATTTCTAATAAATCTGGAACCCAGGCGCACATTAAAACATGTCAGGAACTGTTTGGAAAAACCATTACGCAGTTTGCCCAAGCAGGTCTGACTGACCAGCTTGTTGTCAAAGAGATTGTGCAAAAAAACAAGCTTGGGGCTGAGGTTGATGGTGGGTTTCTAGCAAGGTATTTTGGGCTGTACACAAAGTATATTAAGGAGGTGCTTGCTGTGAGCAAACCGTTTCTCCTGCCAGGTGTTGCAAAGCTCCTCGAAGAACTCTCAAAGAATCCAGATGTAGTGCTGGGTTTGCTTACTGGAAATGTTAAGGATGTAGCCAAACTCAAGCTTGACAAGCTTGATATGTGGAACTATTTTAATGTAGGTGCCTTTGGCGATGATAACCCCGACAGAAACAAGCTCGGCCCAATTGCAATGAAAAGGGCAGAGGAATATTTAAAACAAAGATTTACACCCGAGGATGTTGTGATTCTTGGAGATACTAACTATGATGTTGACTGTGCAAGGGCAATTGGCGCAAAGATGATTGGAGTTACATATGCTGGTTTTTCACACAGCTTAAATGAGCAGAACACAAATTATCTTTTCAAGGATTTTCACGATACAAAAAAAGTAGTTGAGGCAATCCTTAAATGAACCTGCCAACACATGAAGAATGCCTGCAGATGCTTAAGCAGTATCATGTGCCCGAACATATTGTAGAACATGTCAAGGGTGTTAACAAGGTAGCTGTGCTCATTGCAAATGAGGTGGGGGAAAAAGGTATCGATGTTAATGTTGAGCTTGTTGACAGAGCCAGTTTATTGCATGACATGCTGCGCCTTGTTTGCCTGACACCAAAGCAGTGGGATATCTTTTCGCCAAAGCTCGATGCAAAATCTTTAGAATTCTGGGAAAATATGAGAGAAAAATACAATAATGAGAGCCACGAAGAGGCAATCTATCTTGAATTGAAAGAAAAGTACCCTGAGATTGCTGAAGTGTTGAGGACTCACGGCTACAAGATTATGGAAAATCCAGAAGAACTTAAGACATGGGAGCAAAAGATTGTTAATTATGCTGACAAGAGGGTTATGCACGATGTTGTTGTCTCGCTTGCAGAGCGCTTTGAGGAAGGTCACAAGAGGAATGAGGAGAATGAAGAGGGTGGTATTGACACAGATAAGATTGACAGCAATTGTTTTGAGCTTGAAAAGCAAATGTTTAAGAACCTTGATATAACACCTGAGGAAATAAAAAAACTTATTGAAGATGGCTAAGAAAGATTATTATGAAATCCTTGGAATGAACCGGGATGCAAGCAGGGACGAGATTAAGAGGGCTTACAAGAAGCTTGCAAAGAAGTATCACCCAGATATCAACAAGGATGATGGTGCAGCTGAAAAGTTCAAAGAGATAAGCGAAGCTGCAGCTGTGCTTGGCGATGACAAGAAAAGGGAGCAGTATGACCGGTTTGGCACTGCTGATACAATGGGTGACCAGGGATTCAGCAACTCTGGCTTTTCTGATTTTATGTCAGGCTTTGATTCGCATGATTTTGATTTTGGAGATTTATTCGAGAGCTTTTTCGGAAGAGGCCCGTTTGCAAGGGGCGGGCGCAGGACCCGGGCTCCGAGAAGGGGCAATGATCTTGCAGTTGAGGTTGAGATTACGCTTGGTGAAGCAGCCTCAGGCATATCAAAAACAATAAATGTTCCAAGGCTTGAGCCTTGTAAGGCATGTGAAGGCACAGGAGCAAAGGGCAGTTCAGGGATTGAGACCTGTCCAGAATGCCGGGGTGCAGGACAAATCAGGATGACTCGCCGCATGCCATTTGGAATGTTCCAGACAACAACTATATGCAACAGATGCCAGGGCGAGGGCAAGATTATAACAAAACCATGTAGTATATGCAAAGGCAGGGGCAGGGTTAAGAAAACCAGAAAGATTGATGTCAAGATACCGGCAGGCATTGAAAATGACATGCGCTTAAGGCTTGTTGGTGAAGGTGAGGTAGCTGAACATGCAGGTGAGAAAGGGGACTTATATGTTATAGTTAAGGTTCAATCGCACAAATTCTTTGAAAGAGAAGGCCAGGACTTATACTGCGAAATTCCTATTTCCTTTGTGCAGGCAACGCTTGGCGCAGAGATAAGTGTTCCAACCCTCGGGGGAAATGCAAAGCTAAAGATTCCAGCAGGAACCCAGACAAATACAATCTTCAGGATGCGCGGCAAAGGCATAGAGAGCATAAATGGATACAGAGCAGGAGACCAGTTGGTAAGAGCTATCATCCAGACACCGTCAAAGCTTAGCAAGAAGCAGAAAAAGCTGCTGCAGGATTTTGCAGATGCCAGCGGAGATGAAATGCATCCACAGAAAGGTTTCTTCAAGAAGTTATTTGGCTAGGATTTTTGCAACAGCTTCTGGTACAAGTGTTTTCCATTCTTTGTTGTTGTTCTTCATCATTTTCCTTATCTTTGTTGCGTTAATGTTGTCAAACTTGTCTACTGTCCTAACCTCAAAATGCCTTTTTTTCATGAGGCACGGTGTAATGCCATCTGCTGTGTAAAATACATCAAATCTCGGAACAGCTGCGAGCAGCTTATCCATCCAAACCTCATCACCCCTGGCATCATCAAGCGCAAAAAGCTCATAGCTGGTTATGTTCTCTGCTTTCAGTGTTTCCTTAATCATGAGCTCGCGCTTAGCAAGCGAGTATGGGTTGTCTGCTGTTGCTTTGTGCTGCGCACTTCCAATCACTATAAACAACGTGTCAAACACTTTCAGAATCAGCTTTACCAACTTAAGATGCCCGTTATGAAACGGTTGGAACCTGCCAACCATTAATGCTATTGTCATATTTACTGATAACCTAATCTATTATTTAAAACTTTAGAAATCAAATGGGTTTCCTTCAACATGTTCTTTCTTGAAAGAAATAAAGCATTTTTTACACAGATATCTATATTTATCATTACCTATGACGTCGCCTTTGCACATTGGACACGCTTCTCTGAATGTTATCATTTTCACCATTTATTATCATTATATCTTGCCACCCATACTTTACTTTTTAAAGTTTTCTATAGTGAAACCGGAAAATATTCAGAAAAGAATATATACCACAACAAAAATATATGTTTTATGATATTTGTATCAACAAGCTGTATGAGGGGAAGAGACTCAAGGTTTGAGAAAGACCTCAGGGTAATTCTTAACACTTATGCTAAGCATGGTATTGCAAATGTTGAGCTTGGAGCTGCGCTTGGTTTTGTTAAGGATTTGGGTATTGTGTCCAGGTTCAAGAAAGATAATGATGCAAACTTTATCATCCACAATCTTTTTCCGCCTCCAAAAGAGTCTTTTATGCTGAATATCGCTACCCAAGATGAAAAACAGAGAAAAAATCACTTAGATTTTGTTAAGCAGAGCCTAGAATTCTGCAGAAAGCTTGACTCAAACTTATATTCATTACATTTTGGTTTCAGGGCTGATATTGATATGATGGAAAAGCCGCTCTCAACACCTGTTGCGCATGAGACCGCATTTACAACAGCAAAGCAGTCATTGCTTGGGATACTTGATTATGCCAAGCAGTATGGTATCAATGTAGCAGTTGAAAACCAACCGTTAGTCTTAAGTGATATGATTCTGCTGTCACATCCTGAGCATTTCTTTGAGCTGGACCGTGAGTTCAAGCAGAAGAACTTTGGATTTCTTATTGACATTGGCCACCTTGCACTTACACCAGAAAGATTTGACAGAAAAAAGTTCATTGAAAAAATCCAGGACAGGATTTTCGAGCTGCACATCCATGCAGTTGTAGATGGGCATGACCATCAGCCATTAAAAGATGCATCACTGCTTGATATATTCCCAAAATCTGTAATCCAGAAAGCTGCGCTCACAATCGAGATAAACAAAGCAGACATTAACCAGATTATTTCCAGCAAGAATATTGTAGAAATTTATTCTAATGTGTAAATTGTTGTATCTGGCTTCTTCAGTTTCACATATTCTATGCCAGCTTCCTTGAAAAGCTTGACAAACTCACCATCATTGTACTCTGCAAAGCTCACAAAGCGCTTAATCTTTGCATTGATAATCATCTTAGCGCACAAGACGCACGGTGAGTGTGTGCAATAGATTGTTGCATCTTCTATATTCTGGCCGTGCAGCGCAGCTTGAATTATTGAGTTTTGCTCAGCATGTATTGCCCTGCAAATCTCATGCCTTTCTCCAGAAGGAATATCTTGTTCATCCCTTAGACAGCCAAGTTCACGGCATGACTTCAGGCCAGCTGCAGCCCCATTATAACCTGTTGTCATGATACGTTTGTTTTTTACAATCAGAGCACCAACATGATGCCTTCTGCAGGTGCTTCGCTCTGCAACCATCATAGCTATCTTGAGAAAATAATCATCCCAGCTAAGCCTTGGCTTAACCTTGCGCTTAAATGCATCACCCATTTAGATTCACCAGCATCTTGTCAATCTCTTTCTGAAGCCCCTCAACTGACCCCTCATTAATAAGTGAGAAACCAGCAATAGCAATAACCCCTGCTTTATTAAGGTTTTCTATCTCTGCCCTGTCTCTTTGCTGCAGCTCTTCTTTGGTTAATGGTCTTATTTTTCTTGTTCCAATCCTATTGGCTCTTGTGCCTTGAGAAGCATGCACTGCAACAACAACAAGGTTATCAAATTTATTTTTTATAAACAAATATTCTTCCCAGCTGCACATACCATCAATTACAACATCACCTTTCCCAAGCGCTTCTTCAATTCTTGGTAGGCTGAGCTCTGCAAAAGCACCCATGCCATGTTCCTTCCTGAGCTCCTCGCGAGCTTTTCTTTCGTTCTGTTCATTAGCCTCTAAACCAAGCCTTTTAAGCTCATCCATTGTAACCTGTCCAAAATAAACCTTGAGAAATCCCCTCTTTTCAAGATACTCGACAACAGTTGACTTGCCAGAACCAGCAAGGCCAGTAACTGCAATTATTTTTTTCATGAGAAATGAGAAATAAAGGTTGTATTTAATTATTTCTTTTTAATCTTGTCATTCATCTCTTTCATCATCTCTTCAACTGCTTTGTCATCCATGCCATGTGCTTTTGCACCCTGTTCAACGGTTTCTTGTGTAGCCATGCCACAGCCGAAGCAGTGCATTCCCTTGCTTAGCATAACCTCAGCACACCCAGGGTGTTTCTGAAGAACCTCGCTAAAGGTCATATCCTTTGTTATCTCTTGATTTTCAGACATCTTACTGTTCCGTAATTTTTATAGCATCAACTGGGCAAGTGTCCTCTGCCTCTTTTGCGCATCCAAGTTCTTCTATTTGTTCCTTCTTTACGTGCGCCTTCATCTCTTCTTCATTTAGTTCAAACAAGTCGTCACAAACAGATACGCAAGCTCCGCACCCAATACACGTTTCCTTATCAACTTCAATCTTGTAAGCCATTGTAATAATCCTCCGTTATATCCTATTTCGCAGTAACTTGTTGTTTTTATATCTTTCGGAATTATGTTTTTTTAATTCATTGATTACAGTAACCTTTAAATATAATGACTTTCCCCAGTCTTATATCTTTCAACTAATTACGGAGGTGTTTGTAATGGAGGAAGAAAAACCAAAAGAAGAGTACGAAAAGAAAGAGGAGCCAGAGAAAACCGAGGAAGCTCCAGCAGAGGAAGAGAAAACCGAGGAAGCTCCAGCAGAGGAGAAGAAGGAAGAAGAGACCTCAGAGGAAGCTCCAGCAGAGACCACAGAGGAAGCACCAGCAGAAACCACAGAGGAAGCACCAGCAGAGGAAGAAGAGAAGAAAGAAGAAGGTGCAGAGTAAAGGAGAGGATTTATCCTCTATCTTTTTTTTTAATATCTTATATAAATCTTGGAATTATTTTCTTGCTTGATAATATTCTATTAATCTCTTCATCTTTTACTGGAGTCACTATTCTTGATACCAATGAGTTGAGAGAAAAAGGCAGCCTGACTAATCTCTTTTTCCCACTGCTCACCCATGAATCAATTGCATAGTCTTTGAACTGTTTGCTCAGCTCAATCCTCTGCTCTCTTGTTAACTTGTAAGCTGCATCGTCGTGCACATACACATGCCAGCCCCTGCCAGAATAAACAATCTCAATATCCTTGAACTGCTCACTGAGCTGTTTCTTCATCTCCAGGCCATTCTTTAATGCCTGCAGCAAGCATTTTTCGCACATCTTTGGCAGTTTTTCTTTGTCACAACTACACTCGATATTTTCTGCATCAATGTCAAACACAAGTTGCTGGCCAAGCAAATTATCGCACTCAAAGCACTGGTCAAACTTCCAGCATGATGTGCATTTCTTCACATCCTTGTATATGTTACGGTCATAGTAAACATCCTCTGGCAGGTAATTAATTAGCTTCTGCCTCAATTGTTCAAGAGTCAGGTCCGGGCCAAGTATTGTTATCTTATCCATACGTTTTTCGTGTTCTTTCTTGTATATCTTTGTCTCAGAGCCAACATCAATACAGAAGAACTGCGGCAAGTTCCTAAGCCATTGCTTTAGCTTTCCAATGTCAAACCCCCTACTGTAGAATTCTTCCCGCTCATCAAGCGTTGAGATCCTGAATCCTTTCATTCTCTTATCTCAACTGTTTTAAAATAAGGTTCGAGAACTTTTTTAAACTTTTCCAATTGTTCCCTAGGATAAGGTTTTTTGTCTATAAAATTCTTATCAACAAGTGGAACACCTGATCTGAACTGTTGTAGTACATATTGCTTTGCACCTTTCAGCCATCCCCCAATCTCCTTTGCATCATTTTCGTCAAAGAAATCCGGTACAACTGTGCTACGGAACTCATAACTAACCTTGTTTCCCATAAGCAGCTTTGCAGAGTCCTTTATCTTTTCCCTGTCAATTACTGCGCCAGATGCTTCATTGTATCTTTTGAGCGAGGTTTTGA
>JAFCCF010000091.1 GCA_017610325.1 Candidatus Aminicenantota bacterium
TCCGCAGAAAAGCAAAACAAAAAATCCAAAACAGATTGAGAAAACTTATGATCAATTGTTCTACCAGGCAGAATACATATTAAAAAAGGATGGGGTTGTTGTTCTTTTAATGAAAGATATTGAGACAGCGGAAAAAGCTGCTGAAAAGCATGGCTTTAAAGTAAAGGAAAAAAGGAAAATAATGCAGGGTAAGGAAGAGTTTGATGTTGTTGTTTTTTCTCTTTAAGAGCAAAACCTTTATAAACCATGCAAGATTCTTAATTACTGGTTGGGTGGGTACTTAGCACAGGCTGCTTTGGCAGCTTAGGAAAGTCCACCCACTGTATAAGCCACTTGGCGCAAGCCAAGATTCGGAAACGGATGGCAACGTCTCAGAAACGAAACCCCTCTTCAGGAGGATGATGCCTTGAAGCTTTTGGTGACAAAAGTGAGTTAACAGGCAGACGGTCTGGAGAGAAAGGATGAAACGAACAGCCCTGGTCAGTGCAAGCCAACACGGTGCTTAGTTAAATGCTAAGACAGACCATCGCAGTTATGCTGCATAAAGGGTCTGACAGAAGGTGGCTTACTCTCACCCAACCACTTTAACTTTTGGTGATATAAAATATGGCAAAAGACAAGATTATGATGCCCAGCGGAACTGCTGGAATTACAAGGTATTTTGATGAATACAAGTCCAAGATTAGGTTTAAGCCAGGGCATGTGATAGTTCTGTGTGTTATTGTAATGATTATAACAATAATTCTTCATGTATACGGCAATAGTTTTTTGGGGTTGGGATAGATGCTGCCAGGAATGAATCCCAGGAAAATGCAGCAGATGATGAAAAAGATGGGTATCCAGCAAGTTGATATTCCTGCAACAGAAGTCATCATCAGGACAGAAGGAAAGGAAATAATAATCACAGAACCAAGTGTTGCAAAAGTCAATATGATGGGGCAGGAAACATTCCAGATTTCAGGCAATGTGCATGAAAAAGAGGTTTCATCAGAGCCTGAAATAAGCGAGGATGACATAAATACTGTTGCTGGGCAGGCCAATGTCGGCAGTGAGGAAGCAAAAAAAGCCCTGGAAGAGAATGAAGGAGATATTGCAGCTGCGATACTTGCATTGAAAAATTGATTCTCCAAGAAAAGTTTTTATAGTTCGCTGACATATATATACTACTATGGAGGAATTTCAACAGGCAAGGCTCAAAGCGCAGGCAAAATTCAAGATTGCGGACCACATGTTAACCCAAACATACCCTCTTTTGAAAGACCCCAAGCTGTTAGTTGCTGTCATGGAGAACCTTTTTTTGGCATTGACAGGCGCTATGGCGTCGATACTTTATTATGAAAGGACGTTCAAGAGGGTGCCGCCTTTTGTTGACAATTTTGAAAATAAGTTTGAGCTGTTCAGGCAGAAGTGTGTTGTAAGGTATAATTTAAATAAAGAATACCTAACACTTATTTCAGATGTCAAGGAATCAGTGATTGCCCACAGGAAGGCTCCTGTTGAATTCGCAAGAAAAGAAAATTTTGTGATATGCCAGGACAATTACAAGCTCAAGACAATATCTTTTGAGCAGATAAGGAAATACATAGGCTTAACAAAAACCTTTTTAAAGGAAGCAAATGCAATTACAAGCAAAGATGAAGGAATATTTGGATAAATCAAAATCAGAACTGAAAAGGGCAGACCATCTTATATTTGTAAGCCTAAAATACACAAGGACAGTTGACGTTATCAAGAACATAGTTGAAAGGCTGATAAATGCCTATGATTTCGGCATGGAGACGCTGTTTCTGTATGCCAAGTCAAAAAAGAAAATAGATACATTCCCTACTGCGCCGCTTGCGAGGGCTGAATCAATAAAGGACCTATTTTCAGACGACCCCCAGATAACCAATTTCATTAATTTATACAGGCTGTTCAGGAAGATAAACACAGCCAAGTTCAGCAGGACGCTTGAATACAGGCGGCATGTTACCATGACTGCTTTCCTTGATGACGGGGAGATTGAGATAGGCATAGACATAATCTCAGAGTATTTTGAGAAAACAAAGGAATTCATAGATTACTGCGGGAAGATGATTGAGGTAAAAAATGACTAAGATAATTGCTGTTGCTTCAGGCAAAGGGGGTGTTGGCAAGACAACAGCAGCCATAAACCTGGGTACAGCGCTTACAGCATTCAGGAGAGAGGCCATTGTTGTTGACGGCAACCTTAAAACCCCCAAT
>JAFCCF010000092.1 GCA_017610325.1 Candidatus Aminicenantota bacterium
ATATTCAACAGAATATTTAAACCTTCGGAATTATTCCTTCTTGAACCTAAAGAATCTTTCAAGAACAGGCTTGACTTCTTCAGCAGAAAGGAATCCTTCTTTTTTCACTGCATCATAATCTGCTTTAAACCTTCCCCAGTCATCATCATACAAGAACCTGCCGTAAAGGCATCTTGAAGCATGGACAGCATCTCCATGTTCCTTGAAATAGTTAAAAAGCTGCGTAAAATAAAATTCATAAAATTCCTTGCCGATGTTAGCACGCAGTGTAAATCCAGCTGCATCCCTAAATAATGCAGCATTAATTGCTGTGCATTTCCCTAAATTAGGTGCGTCTGGCTTTGGTTTGTGTGAATTCACAAACTTGAGCATTGTCTCTACCCTACCCTGCTTCCTGTAGATATCAATAAGAGAGTCAGCAGCGTCTTCCAGAAGCCCGAGTCCGTATTCAGGCCACGCTTCAATGGATTTTTCCAGCAATTCAGCTCTCCTGTCCCTTTTCCACACAGACATTGCGCTTGCATACAGAAGCAATGCCCTGTCTAAAGGTTTTTTTTCCTGTTCAGGGATATGCTCAAATACACTTACTGCCTTGCTGTGGTCATCTACCTTTATGCAGCTTATGCCCAGCTTTCTCCATAAGCTTGTATTGGATGGATATCTTGGAGTTGCTTTTCCAAGCATTTCTTTTGCTTTTTTGAAGTTTCCTTCCTTGTATGCATCTGTTCCAAGATCAAAATAAATAGAGCCAAGCCATCCGTCCAGAATGCTCTTCGCTTTCTCTGTTTTTACTGCAGAAATAAATTTCTCAAAAGAATAAACAAGATCGTCATGCCTTTCATTCTTGACAGCTCTATCAAACACAATGCGCGCAAGTCCGTTAATAGAGACTGATGCTTCCTCAAAATCAGGGTAATGCTGCAGAAGCCTGTCAAACTCAATCATAGCATACCTTGGGCTGTTCAGCCCTACGTAAGATACTGCCAGAGCATGGATTGCGTCCCTGTCTTTTGGATCTTTTGCCAGTATTTTCTTTGCTTCGAGCATAGCATCTTCCCATTGCTTTTCATGCAGATGCTTCCTTACCTTAAGAATCGGGATTTCATCTAAGGGTTCTTTGATTACACCGAAAGAAGGCAGGTTTCCGAATTGAACAAGAGCATTATCAGGCTTGTATTTCTTTGTTTTAGATTTCTTGAAAAGAGAGCATGAAGAAAATGCTAGAGCAACTATTGCACAAAGTGTTATAACTCCTGTTCTTGTCTTCACTCAAATAACCCCCACGAATAAAGGTATATCGGGCGAGTATTTATAATTTATGGCTCAATCCCATTAGCTTTTTAAGCACACAATTATTGGCATTTTCAATATGAAAAACCATCTATTGGACAATTATCTTATCAAGCATGTAATGTACCAAATGCGCAGCGCAAGCGATTGTTTAGGATCTCCTGCTTCCTACGAAACTCCAGAACAAGGAAAATTCCGCTATCCTTCTTTTGCATGCCTGACTGAAGAAGAAAAGAGAATATTCTGCCTGAATGACTTATTGAAAAAAGGAAGAGTAACACTTGGAAGATCTTCTTCAAGCAACATAGTGCTTAGCGGACTTGACAGAGATGTATCAAGAAACCACGGCATAATACAATTTGGTGAAGAAGAGAACCTTGTTTACAGCGATACTTCATCAAAAGGCTCAATTGTCGTTAATTCATTCCTATTTGAAAGAGTGCAAGGCGAAAGCAGGATTCTTGTGCCTGGAAGAGCTTCAGATGAAAGCATAAGAGCTTATATATTATTTGGCGAACATTCAGGAGGCGTATTGAAAGAGAAATTTGCCTTGGATGGAGCAGCGAAAATCCCTGACGAACTCATAGGAAAAATGGCGCCTCACTACAGGCTTGAGCTTATTCTTGAGAAGAAGCAGGCTGAATAAAAGCCTTGTGTCCATTTCTTAAAAGAAGCAAAGCCCAAAGAAGGTTTCTTGTTGTTGTCGGCTCTATGTTTTTCTGGCTTTTTTTAACAGCATTCCTTATTTTCTTTATTTGCTTTCTTGCTCTCCTTCTTTGCCCTATTGCGCTAAGCATGAGCCCGTGGAGGATTTGCGGCTCAACCCTAAAAGAATCGTCATTTCTT
>JAFCCF010000040.1 GCA_017610325.1 Candidatus Aminicenantota bacterium
ATGTAATATTTTCCGTCAAGATAGGTTATCCTTGGATCTTCAATATTTTTTTCATACTTGTGCTCAGGAAATAGCATTGGCTTTTTCCATCGTTCTACAACCTTGAGCGGACCATCAAGCTTGCAGTAGCCAATTGTTGAGCGGTTCTTCTTGTTCCAGGCGCGGTAGTACATGTGCACATACCTGCCATCCCTCACACAAGTCGGGTTAAAAACGCCTTTGCTCTCGAAAGATAGCTTTGTTGGCTTAAGAATCATACCATGTTTTTTCACAGTTAGAGCCCTATTTACTTCTTTGATGTTCCTCCTTTATAAATTTAATTGATTTTTCAAATAAAGATGAAAAAAAGAAAAAAAAAAGGATTTACAAATCCTTTGCCATCAATGTTTTTCGGTTGTTTGCCTTTGCCCTTTCGCACGCATCTGCAAGCAATGCTTTTGCTTTCTTGTCAAGAGCTTCTGCGACATCCCCTGAAACATTAAACCCGGGCGTATACTCCTTAATCTTTGCTTTTACTATTATCATATCACTCATATAACTCACCTCATAAATTATTATGAAAAATCAAAAATCAGCTCATATTTAAATCTTTCTCATTTATGGGTAAACCAGAAAACAAGCTTTGTCTTTTGTTTTTTGTCAAGCCTGCAGAAGCCAAAGCGCTCAAATTGTATAACTTCACCCTCTTTAAGGTTGGCCAGGTTTTTTTCGCCATAGCCTTTGACAAGCTTTGCATCTGGCATCAGGATTTCAACATCAACTGTCTCTTTTACAGGAAGCCAGTGGACAATCTTTTCACCTTTCTGCTTGTACTTGTCGTGCTCCAAAGAATCAAACACCAGCTTGCTGTCTTTTTTCTTAAAGTTAAGGCAGTCCATTAGCCTATAGAGCTTGTTCTGCTTAAAAGACCCCTTATCCTGCTTTGTTATATAGAACTCATCTGCTGTCTTGAACTGTCTTGCCTTTTTTGGCTTGTCTGGGTGAAGCTTAAGCTTAAGTTCCTGCTCAGGCGCACCTTGTATATTGACCTTGACAGGGTCTTCAACAAAGAAATATCGCTCTGATGAAGCATCAAGCAGCTTGCGGTTGATTGATGACAGCATTGTAAAGTCTAGGTTGGTCTCTGCCTTTGACAAGCCAACCTTTAAAGCAAGCCCATAGAAAGCTTCCTTTACAATGCCCCTTCGTTTCAATGCCCTGAGTGTTACAAGCCTTGGGTCATCCCAGCCAAGGACTTTCTTTTCCTCAATCAGTTTTCTGATTTCCCTGCCCTGGGTGGTTGAACCTGTTATGTTGAACCTGCCATACTGAATTACCTCCTGCTTTGGAAGCTTGAACAGATATTTGATATAGTTCTGCAGCTCAACCCTCATTGTGCCAAACTCAATGCTCCGCAGTATGTGTGTCACGCCATTTAATGAATCAAGAATTGCATTCTCAAAGTCATACATTGGCCAGACATTGTATTTTTTCTTTTGCCTGTAGTGGGGCGTTGTGCAGATTCGCATGATAACTGGATCCCGCATCACATGGTTTGGAGATTCCATGTCAATCTTTAGCCTTAATGAGCACTGGCCTTCGCTGAATTTGCCATCCAACATCTTAAGCCACTGATGAAGGTTTGCTTCATTTGATATGCTCCTACACTTGCATGCAAGGCCTTTTCTTCTTTTCTCAGACATCTGCCCTCTTTCACAGAAACACATATATGCTTTTGATTGCATGATAAGCTGCTCGCTCATCTCATACAGTTTTGGAAGCTCGTCACTTGCAAAGATAGTCTTATCTGGTTTGATATCAAGATAATTAAGCACATCATCCTTCATTGCATCAACATATTCCTGCTCTGCAGTCTGGGGATTTGTGTCCTCAAAGCGCAGGATGCACTTTCCCTTATACTTCTGCGCATAGAGATAATTAAGAAGAAAGCTGAGTGCATGGCCGATGTGATTATATTTTGACGGCTCAGGCGGAATCCTTGTTACCACCTTGCCCTGCTTTGCATTTGGCAACTCTGGCAAGCCTCTTTTTTCTTTCTTTTTCTTTTCAAGCAGTTCAGGTGAAAGCTCTTCAAGCTGCTTCCTCTGCTCCTCTGGCTTAAGTGCATTTACCTGCTTAACAATTTGCGCAGCTTGTTTGCCAATATCAGCGGGGTTCTGTTTAGGATTCTCTGCAAGCACCTTGCCAATAACAGCACCAGGATTTGCCTTGCCATTGAACTTTACTGCGTTATGTAATGCATACTTGAGAATAACATCTTTCATGCTGTTGCTAAAACACGGACAGTATTTAAAGTTTTTGCAACAAAACAAAAGTTTTAAATACAAGTTAAATGAATATGGTAGTTATCACACAAAGACTAGGGGATTACAAATGGGACGAAACATAAGCACAATACCAAAAGCACCGCTTGCCAGAATTTTGCAGAATGCTGGCGCCAAGAGAGTTAGCCAGGAAGCAGTTAATGCTTTTGCAGATGTTCTTACTGAAATAAGCGAGGATATTGCAACCCAGGCAGCTAAGATTGCAAAACACAGCGGCAGAAAGACAGTTGTTAGCGAAGATGTTAAGCTGGCTGCTAAGTAACTTTTTTTCCAATTCTTAAGGATATAAAGAAACTAATAAATAATGCTATGGGCATTTTATGTTATTGTTTACAAGATTTTATAAATAATATATCCGACTGTAACCATCCGGGTTTTCCAGCTATTTGCCAACTTCCTTCTTCCACATCAGGCCAACCTTCATCATAGCATCGCTGAATTTGACTGAAATCTTGTAAACTTTTCTGTAAAGGTCATATTCAACCAAACCCATTCCCTTCATTGGCGTAAGGATTCTGTCGTAAAACTGCCTTTTGTTATAGGAAATCTTCACTTTCTTACCCTTATACGGCGCCTCGTCAATATATGTAATCATCTCTCCATCGTGTAAGGTCTTGGCAAACATTGACATCTCTGTTTTTCCTATTTCTCCGCCAGATTCAATAATATGTTTTATGAGAAGTTTTCCGACAATTTTCTGCTGTTTTGTGGCAAAGATTACCTCAAAAACATCATCCGGAAGATTAAATCTGTCAAATAAGATTACCATAATATTACCCCCAATTAATACTAAGAAACATAAACTGGTATATAAATGTTACTTTTTGTATATTGGGGTTTATATACATAAAGCCACATATAAAACCCAGCTATTAAGCATCCTTAAATGACTCTGGTATAGAGTTATTAACAATAAATTATAAATACCTGCGCAGAATCTGTCAGATACATGGGCAGGTAATTCAGTCTGGCAACTGGTTACGCTCGGTTGACACGCTACGAAATGGGCGTAATGGTTGGACAATAGAATGCCCGGTTGGCATACAAAAAATCCAGATTTTTTGAATCTGGACTACGTCCAGAAATCGGGTCGCCCCGGGTTCAAATATCCCAGAGGGAGACCACAAATCCCTCGGATTTGAGAGTCCCGGCCTGTCCATTATGAAAGAAATTGAAAAAGAGCTTGAAAAGTATCTTCCTAGAGAAGGTAGCCATGGATACTTCCATACAAAGAGAGTGTATGCTCTTGCTGTGAGAATTGCAAGGTCAGAGAACGCTGATTTAGAGGTTGTGAAGCTAGCTGCCATGCTCCATGATATTGCCAAAGACAAGGAGAGAGATGGATTAATTGAGTGTCATGCAGAGGAGGGCAAAAAACTAGCCAAAGAGATTCTAAAGAAGCACAATATATCTGATGATAAGATTGATAAGATTCTTCATTGTATTGGGGTCCACAGATATAGCAAGCAACTCAAAGCAGAGACAAAAGAAGCAATGATACTACAGGATGCTGACAGGCTTGATGCACTTGGCGCAATTACAATAGCAAGGATTTTTGACTATGGCCGGGCGCTCAACAGGATAATCCATGACCCAGATATTAAACCAGCAGGTGAATATTCACACAAGAATAAGGGTTCTGGAACAAGTTTTAATCATATTTATGAAAAAATATTGAAGATTAAACCTGAAACATTCCACACTAAGCTTGCTAGAGATATTGCAAAAGAACGCTACAGGTTTGTTGAGGTTTTCGTTGAGCAATTTGAAAAGGAATGGAGGGGGGAATTATGATAGGAATAATAACAGACACGCACGAGAATGTAGCAGCTGTGAAGAAGATAGTTGAGATTCTGAAGCAGAGAAATCCGGAGATTGTTGTGCACTGCGGTGATATCATATCTCCGCTGATGCTGCAAGAGTTTGAAGGCTTGCCAATGAAGTTTGTGTTTGGTAACAATGACGGCGAGAAAAAAGGCCTGAATGCAAAAGCAGAGAGTTTTGGATTTGAGGAAATCACAGAAGACAAGGAATTTGAGAACCAAGGCAAGAAATTCTATGTCTACCATGGCACTGACAAGCACAAGCTACAGCAGAAGATAGACAGCCAGGAATATGACTATATCATAACAGGCCACACGCACGAACTAAGGGATGAAAAGGTTGGAAAAACCAGAATAATCAACACAGGCGCGTTCTTTATCAGAAATCCTGACGGCAAGGTTGGTTTGCTGGATGTTGAAACAGACACATTAGAGCTTGTTGATGTTTAAATCCCGCCAAGCAGCCTCATGATTGGCTCAGCAGTATAGGCAAATAGAAATATATTAAATACAATATTTGTTATTGCATAGCTGATGTTTTTTATCCAATTAAAACTGAAAACTACCTGGAACAGCAGGAACAGCACCACATTGATAACAACTGTGATTATTATGCCTGCCTTTACAATGTTTGTTGGATCAAAGAGTGTTGCTACAAACGCTGCAACTATGTAGCCAAGCACCATGAGTAAAGTATAATGTGATAGGGTTTTTGCAGTTATTGCTCCGAGCACAGCTGCAAAGAGTGCTACAAAGATTCCTGCAACAGTACCATACAGCATAGTGCACACCACTGTTCCAAGCATAACAACCTCTGCCTCAACTGGCACCCTGATTATTCTTCTAAGCTTTCCAATCAGCACATTAGCAACTATAAAAAGCACCATAACTGCAAATGCCTTGAAAAAGTTGCGCAGGAAGAACAAAAGCAGCAATATGAAGATAGCAAGAACAGGATAAAATGCCCTGTAGAAGTATTTCTTGAACAGCTTCCGGTTAATTGTAATTGGCATTGTAACAATAAAACTTAAATATTATATAAAGTTAACCAGAATAAAATGAGTGATGAATGTATTTTCTGCAAAATTGTGAAGGGTGAGATACCAAGCTATAAGCTGTATGAAGACGATGACGTGATTTCTTTCCTTGATATTGGACCAGCTAACAAAGGACATGCACTTGTTGTATCCAAACTGCACTATGAACTGCTGACAGAGATGCCCTCTGAACTGCTTCAGAAGATGATTATAGTGGTGCAGAAGATTGCAGCTGCTGTTATGAAAGCAACAAAGGCAGATGGTTTTAATGTGCTGAACAACAACAAAAAGGCAGCTGGCCAGCTTGTTGCGCATGTGCATTTCCATGTTGTGCCAAGATTCAGTGATGATGGCTTAAAGCTTGTGTGGCCTAACAAGGAATACAAAGAAAAAGAGATAGAAGAGTACATGGATAAAATTAAGAGTGTTCTTTAAGCCTGGCTATTTCATGACCACAGTGACTGCATTTATAAATTTGCCACTTTACGCCTGTGCTGTCTATCTTAACATGCTTAACAACCTCTCGCTTGCACCTGGGACATATCCTCGGCTCTTCAGCAGTTGACCTGATTGGTTTTGACATTCTGTTTTAATTATAGGGTTATAGTTATAAATACTTTTCTATAAATAAGAAGAAAAAAAGATGGTTTAACTAGAAGCACATGTGCCTTCGAGCTTGTTGCCCTCTCCATTGAACGAATAACTTGCCCCAGTCTCGTCGTCTGTGTAGTTTATTTCAACTGCCACAGTAAAACTGTTCCCAGGACTTGTACACTCTGTGATGTTGGTTTCTGTCTCTGAAATTTGATATGTTTCTCCTGGTGCCAATGTAAATCCAGTCCAGCGGAAGCTTGTTCCATCAAGCGAGATATTGTGCACTCTAATGCTGTCCCTGCGATTATTTCTTATACTCATAATAACCTTATCATCTGTAATATTTCCTGTAGTATTTACAATAGAGTATGCAACAATGCCAATGTCAGCAGTCTGCCAGTAAGCTGAGCTTGCTCTGCCTCTTGTTGAACCACCAAGACCTGGGATACCTCCCATTACTCCTACTACTATCAGTGCAATTATAATAATTACTGCGAGAATAATCATATACTCTGTGGCTGTCTGAGCTTTTTTAAATAGTTTCAATTAGTTCACCTCTCTTTTTAAAAAAATAAATAAAAAATTATATTTAACTTGCTGCGCATACACCTTCCAGTTTAGTGCCACTGCCTGTGAAGGTATAAGTTGCTCCTGTTTCGTCGTCTGTGTAGCTTATTTCAACATTAATTGAAAAACTATCTCCTGCCGTACTACAAACAGTAGCTCCACCTGAGGAGTTTGTAATTGTGCTTGTCTCTCCTGGTGCCAAGACAAAGCTAACAGCTGAGATTAGGTCATTTGTTGCTGCTCCTGATCCGCTGGTAGATACCTTAAAGGTATTTATGGTAATAGTATCTCTTAGGTTGTTTCTAACTTTTACATTATAGACGTTTGGTGATGCTGCTGTAACAGCAAATGCTGTGATTCCAACATCAGATGTCTGCCAGTAAGCTGAGCTTGCTCTGCCTCTTGTTGAACCGCCAAGTCCAGGAATTCCTCCCATGACTCCTACTACTATCAATGCAATAATAATAATCACTGCGAGAATAATCATATACTCTGTGGCTGTCTGAGCTTTCTTGAATAGTTTCACCATGTTCACCTCTCTTTTTAACTGGTTTATTGATTTAAGTATACTCATCACTATACTAGGATAACTTATATATAAAGTTTTCGTTGTTTTAGAGGAATCTCCAGTTTTATCAAGGTTTTAAGGGATTCCATGGCTACCTCAATCTGCCCATTATCTGGCTCTTTTGTAGTTATTTTCTGTAGCAGCAAGCCAGGCTTGATAAGCGAACTAAATAATATGTTCCTGGGATATTTGGCGCTAAGCTTTAAAACCTCATATGCGAGGCTGGCAATCGGAAGTATAAGCGGTATCCTATAGAGTAGCAGTAAATAAAAAGGAAGCTCAACTGGTACAAGCGAGAAGACCAGTATGGCAATAAGCAGCACAAGCAGCAGGAAGCTGGTTCCGCACCTCTTGTGGATGGTTGAGAACTTTTTCACATTTGCCATTGTAAGCTTTTTCTTAGCTTCATAGCAGTTCACTGCCTTGTGCTCAGCCCCATGATACTGAAAGACAATCCTAACTTCTTTCATCAGAGATATCACAAAAATATAGCAAAGAAAGATAGCTATCCTGATAAGCCCGTCAATCAAGTTGAAAATAAACCTGCTGCCCCCAATGACCTTGTAGGACTGCAACACCTTTGTTATTCCCAGCGGTATGAGCTTGAACANNAAAGCAAACAGCAGGGCAAAAATAAGGGAAAGAATTATACTGCCTGTTGATATCTCTTCTTTTTCATCTGTCTGTTCATTGGCGGAATAATACAGTGCCCTGGTTCCAATAACAAGGACCTGGATAAGATTAGTGATTCCGCGGATAAAGGGTAGCTTGAGCCAACTATGCTTGTCAATTAATTTGCCAATCTTTTGTGTCTTGGTCTTGATTTTACCGTTCGGTAGCCTGACTGAGGTAGTTACATTTTTATTTCCCTTCATCATTACCCCTTCAATTACTGCCTGACCGCCAAGAGAAATATCCTCTTTTTTCTTTTTGTGTCTCATCTTAGGTTTATTAATTCTAATGATTTAAATATTTTGTTAAATTCCTCTATAAATACACATAAATTTATAAATAAGGAAGTAACCCATGATTACAGAATGGTGCTTGAAAAGTTAGGAGATTCGCTGAAATCAACACTGCAAAAGATTGCAAAAAGCGTTTTTGTAGATGAAAAACTAATCAATGAACTTGTCAAGGATATTCAGCGTGCCCTGCTGCAATCAGATGTTAATGTACAGCTGGTTTTTGACCTAACAAAGCAGATTAAAGAGAAAGCTTTAAAGGAAAAGCTTCCAGCTGGCCTAACGAGAAGGGAACAGTTGGTTAATATTGTGTATGAAGAACTTGTCAAGTTCCTTGGCGGAGAAGGCCATAAGATTGAGGTTAAGAAAAAGCCGTTCAAGATAATGCTTGTTGGCTTGTTTGGTAATGGTAAGACAACAACAGCTGCAAAGCTGGGTAAATTCTTTTCAAAGCGCGGCCTAAAGGTTGGCATGATTCAGACTGACACATGGAGGCCTGCGGCATATGACCAGCTTGTGCAACTAGGCAAGAACATTAAGATTCCGGTGTTTGGGAACAAGAAAGAAAAAGACCCGGTCAAGATTTTTAAGGAGTTTGAGTCTGAGCTTAAGAGGTTTGATGTTACTATCATAGACACAGCTGGAAGGGATGCATTAAGCAAGGACCTTATTGAAGAGCTTAACAAACTCAACAAGGCTGTGAAAGCAGATGAGAGGTTGCTTGTTATTGGAGCTGATGTTGGCCAGGCAGCAGAGAAACAGGCAAAGGCATTCCATGAATCATGCAATATCACAGGTGTTATAATCACAAAGATGGATGGAACTGCAAAAGGCGGCGGTGCCTTGGTTGCATGCTCTGTCACTGATGCTCCGGTCAAGTTCATTGGAGTTGGAGAAAAGGTTGATGATTTTGAGGAATTCAAGCCAAAGAATTTTGTTGGCAGACTGCTTGGTATGGGGGACCTTGAGGCATTGCTGGAGAAGGCAAAGGAAGCAATGCCAGAGGAGCAGGCAGAGGACCTTGGCAAGAAATTCCTTAAGGGCGAGTTTAATCTTGTGGATTTATATGAGCAGATGCAGGCAATGAGCAAGATGGGCCCACTTGGGAAAGTTGTGGAGATGATACCTGGCTTTGGACAGTTAAAGCTGCCAAAGGACATGCTTCAGGTACAGGAAGGAAAATTAAAAAAATGGCGCTTTATCATGGACAGTTGCACAAAGAAGGAGCTTGAGGACCCTGATTCTATTGACAGGAACCGCATTGAGAGGATTGCAAAGGGCAGCGGTACAACTCCTGCTGGGGTGAGGGAGCTTCTAAAGCAGTACAAGCAGAGCAAGAAGATGGTCAAGTTCCTCAAGCCAGGCAAGGGAAAAGATATGCAGAAGATGATGAAGAAGTTCCAGGGTATGAAAGGCGGAATGGGCAATGTTAAGTTAAAGTGATTTCCGCCATAATTGTAAGGCCAGCCTTGACTCGCTGTCCTTCTTTCACAAGAATTCTTAAGTGCTTTGGCATAATAAGGTCAACCTGGGAACCCATCCTGATTTGCCCTATTCTTTGTCCCTTTTTGATGCTCTGCCCTTTTTTGATATAACTGATAATCTTGCTAACCCACCGGTCTGCAATCTGAACAACCACCACACTAATATCCTTGCCCTTAATTGAGATCGTGTTTCTCTCATTCTGTAGTACGTGTTCTCTGTCAAGCAGTTTGGGGGTCTTGTTAAGCAGCAGCTTCGCATACAGCTGCCCCTTGCTTACCATTGGAACATTTTTGTTTGTAAAATAAAACTGCCCCTGAACCTTTCCAGCAATTGGAGCCCGGTTCACATGCACATTCATTGGCGACATGTATGTGCCGATGATATATCCTCCCTCAAACTCCTTGTTTTGCTTTATTTTTGATATTTCACTGAGCTTTATTCTTGTACCCTTTTTCTCAGCAACAGGAATCTTGCTTTGCTCTATTTTACGAATGTACACAACAGTGCCATCTGCTGGAGCAACAACATTATTGCCCTGGGGTATCTCCCGCTCTGGGTCTCTAAAGAAGTGAAAGAACCTCCAGTACAGATATAGAATCATGTATACCAAAACAATAAGCACAATTATTTCAACAAACATCTGAAATCCTCCAATGGCCTTTTTATAATCTTGTAATTGAACAGACCCAGTACTGCATAAAGCTTCTGAATATTTAAATCTTTGTACCAGGGAATTGTTTTATTATCAAAGCTGTTGAGCTTAATGGTTTTCCCATAGAATTTTGACAGCAGGAAATTCATAACACCAATGTAACCTTTTTTCTTGAAGATTTCAATCTGCTGCTGTGCAAAGGGCTTTTCAGCAAAGAGCTTCTTAATATGTTCATAGTATTGAACATCCTTAAGCTTGCTAAGAACCTGTTTTGTTATTGGTATTTTTCCAGATTGTTTGATATCACCAAAATTCCCGAGGCTTTGGTCTATCTCTGACATTGCAATGTATAAGGCAACAAGACCAAGTGTTCTCTGAACAGTTGGCTGGATATCCATCAGCCTGAACTCCAGTGTATTATACTGGGGATTTACGCATATGCCTGAACGCATAAAACGAAACTTTGGAGAGGTGCACAGCTTCTGCACATTAACAAAAGGTGAGTTCATTATCCTATTGCTCAGATGTTGCTGCCTTGAATTAATAAATGGTGAGTTTGCAGACAGGTATGAGAATAGTGCAAGGCTTGAGATTGTATTTGAGAATGTTTTTTTAAAATCTGTATTACTAAGATGAACATGGAGACAGCAGGTTGAGTGCGGTCCCACAGCAGGAAATTCAATTGATGGATAGAGCGACACTGGAAGCAAAAACACATTCTCCTGTTCAGAGATATCAATGAGAAAGCCACGCCTTTTCTCAATCTCCTGTTTAAGCGAGTCAATATCTCTGCAGGGCTTTGAGCTGTACTCAACCATATCAAGCAAAAAGGGATAATCCCTTGGCATGAAAAAACCCTCAAGATGAAAAATTCCTGACTTTCGGAAATGGTTTTGCAGTCTGGCTGAGTGGCCTGCAAGCA
>JAFCCF010000041.1 GCA_017610325.1 Candidatus Aminicenantota bacterium
CACTAACCTTAACATTAAAATCTTTGGCGCTGATGAGATAACCTGGGAATCGATTACTGGCTCGCGCAGTTCATACCACCAAACCATAAAAGGCATTGAGAACTTACAGAACAAGGGATTCAAGCGGGAGGACTTCCATCTGGAACTTTCACTTGCTGTAACCAAACAGAACTACTCAGAAACTGCCAAGATATTAAAGATGTTCTTGCGCGGTCTTGCATTTGTGATTAACCTGTATTTTGTGGAGGATTTCTTTGAAAATGTAAAACAACTTGAGGAATACCTGCTTTTACTGCTGGAACATGTTAAGCAAAATGAGGCCTGGATTAATATAGTCAACCATGAAGAGCTGAGCCTGTTCAATAAGATAAGTCCGGAGATTATGCAACAAATAAGACCATTAATGTTTAACCCTAAATTTTGTAAATATCCTAGTTGGTGAACCAGAATCAAAATTTATATAAACAACACCGCTTTTGTCTTTTTAGGGGATTTGAGTGAAAAACTGCGTTTTTGTTAATGTTGGTACAGATATTCCGCTTGCCTTGGCAATGATACTTGGCATGGTCAAGGAAGACAAAGAATTGAAGCTGCCAAGCAGACTTATATCTTTTAAGATTGGTGACGAAAGCAGCAGGATAGTTAACGAGCTTGGAGGGATTTCTAACCAGGATACAATCTTCTGCTTTTCTCTGTATATCTGGAACTTCAAAAAAACATATGAGCTATGCAGGCTCCTGAAGGAACAGATTCCTGATTCAAAAATGATTCTTGGCGGTCCGCACGCAACACCCATAGCTGAGCTCATACTTAGGAAACACCCTGCTGTTGATTTTATTGTGTGTGGCGAGGGGGAGCTTACTTTTCCAGAGCTGTTGAAGAACCTTGATAATCCTGGGTCAGTCAAGGGAGTTGCGTACAGGAAACAGGGAGAACCAGTGAGAACAGGGCCAAGAGAATTAATTGAGAATCTTGACATAATTCCGTCTCCATTTATTGAGGGAATTATTCCAGTCAGGCCAAAAGACCAGCCAATGATTACATACAGGGGCTGTGTTTTTAACTGCGGCTATTGTTATTATCCCACCAGCTTTAAAAAGAAAATCCGTTCATTCTCATATGAAAGGATAGAGCAGGATTTAAGGTACTGCCTGCAGTTTACCTCAAAGATTTACTACATGGACCCAATTTTCAACATTGACAAGGACAGACTTAAGAAGTTGGCAGAAATAATCAAAGGTCTGAACAGGAAAGATGTCGAGCTCTTTGTTGAGATTAAGGCAGAGCTTGTTGATGAAGAATCAATTCAATACCTAAAAGACTGCCAGGTTACCAGGGTTGAGCTTGGCCTGCAGACAACCAACCCAGAGACATTGAAGAACTGCAACAGATACTTTGATGCTGAGAAATTTAAACGTGGTTGCTTTCTCCTGAGAGAGGCAGGAATAAAATATGCAATAGGAGCAATCATTGGTCTTCCAGGGGACAATTTTAAAGCAGTCAAGAAGACCCTTGACTTTACAATCAGCTTGACTCCCTCGCTTTTCGGCTTGCCTGTGCTGAGTGTGATACCTGGCACAGACATTTACAATAACATGGAAAAGTTTGGCATCAAGATTAATGATAAATATGAGGTTGTTGAGAGTAATTCCTGGACTCAGGAGGAAATAAAGCTTGCAAAAGAATATGCAAACAAAATGTCAAGACAGCACACACCTAAAACTGGTGACCTTGTCTGGTTTGAGAAGAAAATTTAATCAATATGAAATCCAAGTGCCTGGAATGCGCCACTGCTTCTGGTGACTTCTTCAATTTTTTTATCTGAAATTGCTTGTTGTATCTTAAGTGCATCAACGCGTGCTGCAGAACTATTACCCTTTACTGTAGGTGTTATGGTTAATAGTGTTTCTTTCTTACTATTTGGATAAATCGGCAAGCTCTGGGCTGTTTCATAGTCCAGATTCTTTGGATCTCGTGCATATACTATATCCTCTTCAACATAATCTTCTCCAAATGGCATTTTCAATAAATGAGCATGATAACTGATTAATAAACTTTTTGTTTGGTACCACTCGCTGATAGATAGCCAAGTTTATATATGACTTTGGCAAATATAGGATATTATGTCAAAAAGAGGAGAGATTGGTGTTTCTACAGGCGCTATGGTAACACTGGCACTGGCTCTTGTTGGCCTGATTCTAGGAATTATATTTACAATAAATATGGACAGGCAATCCCGCCGTGCTGTAGATTTAATGAGTGATGAGATGCTCAGGCAGAACATCAATATGATGCTGCAGAGCTCTTCAGTTGCAATACCCATAACCTATGCAAAGGTTAAAAGGGGCGAATATGCGCGCCTGGAGATAGGGCTTAAGAACAACCTTAACAGAGATACTGGATTCTACATGGGTTTTGAAGCTATGGACTGTGATGAGTGCATACATTGGGTCAAAAGCGGTGATGCAAACCACGCTAGCCATGTCAAAGCTGGCGAGATGATGCATTACCTTATACTTATTGACGTTCCAGAAGAAGCAGAACCAGGAATGTACCATTATAATATAAAATTCTGCCATGATGACCATTATATGCACACTGACCCAGGCTGCAGCACAGGCTATGATGATTTCTACATGGATGAAAAAACAAAAGAAATAATTATTGAAGTAATCTAACTAAGCCCGCTTTTGGTCATACCTTGCCATAAGGTACAGGTGCCACATTGAGCGGTTTATAATTTTCACAAGATATTTTCTCTTTTTCTCCAGTTTGCCCAGGTTTTTGTCAGAGAATCCCAGCTCTGCAAGCTTGTGGAATTCACTACGACTGTAATTCTCTACCCTGTGCAGAATGTGAAGCTGGATAATGTTACCATAATGAATTATTTTAGCAAGCTCCTCTGCTTCTTTTTCTAGTGTCTGGCTTGCTTTTTTGCCAAGCTGTTTTAGGTTCTCAATATGGTCTATAACTTCCTTGGCATAGCCATCTATTCTGCTGGTATTGCCTTTTTCCTTTGCAATAGAATACTGCCTTATTGCTGCTATAAGCTTGCTTACTTCATGGTGCATCTCTTTTTCTTCTCTCTTCTCATCAACAACCTCTGTTCTCAGCCCCCAGACAAGCCGTCTGATTGAATCTGTAACTGTCTGGTCTTTTAAAACCGCATAATATTTTGTCCAACCGCGCCTGTTTGTAAGTATATCCTTTTGCTCAACCATCTTTTTTGTGGCAAGCCTTTTTATAATTAATTCTGCATCCATTATATCTCTTAGAACATCTCTTTTTAATGAATCAAGGGCATCTCTCATTTCCTTAGGCAAGTCATTTATGGATTGCTTAAGCAGTTTTTCTTGATCTTTCATAGTATCCTGGATTATTTTTTCCTCTTCTTCTTCCTCGCGCTCTTCTTCCCTTAGCTCAATATATTCCAATCTTTCTAGTCTCTTGATTGCCTTAATCTCTTTAAGATAAGCATCCAGGATTTTTATCCAGACCTCCCTTGTCAGGTCTTCTTCGCCTTCTCCAATATCCTCCTCTTTGATACCCTCTGCAATAAACACCTTGTTCATTGCATGCTTCAGCCTTATGGCATGCCGTCTCATGCGGCTGGTCATGCTAAGCCGTGTCCTTAGATGAAGAAAGTCAAATGCATTTGCGCTACCCACTGAATCAGTTATTCCCATGATGTTCACCTGCTATCATCCATTTTTCACAAACATATAAACTTTTCGGTGGTTATTTTGTTATCGTGTGCTCACGAATCTTCCCTACATTCTTCTTATCCTTTACAGTATAGCTATATTTATCAGGCACCTTCTTGTTTTTAGCTTCAGCTGATTCTAATAACACTTCATATTTTCTGTAGGCAATGCCCAGCTCATCATATGTTTCTTTTAGTATCTTAAGTAGTTCTCCAAATACCTTATAGGCATTTTTTGCCTTTAGGGTTAGCTCAATATTTTTTGTAAGTGCCCTCTGAACTTCTGTGATTTTCCTTATAATCGAACCTGCGCTAACGCGCTTGCTAACTCTCATGACCCAAAACTCAAGCCTGGTGAGATAATCTTCCCTTGTATTGATATAATGCTCCTTCCACTCCTTAGCAGATCTCTTAAATGAACTGCTTTTCCCATCAATCATCGCAAGGTATTGCTTGTTAATGTCTTTCTTTACCTTATCATGCTCCTTTCTCTGTTCTGCAAGCAGTGCTACAGCATCAAAATTCTCAAAAGCTTTGCGCACTTTTTGCTTTACCTCTTCCAGGTCTTTGGGAATAATAGCATCCTCAACCTCCTTAGCTCTGAATGGTTTTGCAGGGTCAATTTCTTCCAGTTTATCATGAATTGGTACAAGGTCATTGATAATTTCAGCAATTTTCTCCCTTTCATAGCTAAGATATTTTATTTCTGTGCCAGCAATTCCCTCTTCTCGTTCACTGCCCCTGATAATGGCCCTCACTGCCCCGCCAGTATCCTCGGGCGGCGCGATGATAACCTCGTACTGGTCAAAGCTTTGATATTCATCTTCGGGTTTGCGGTAACTATATATTTTATCCATCCGCTTTCTTCCGTCTCTTCTATAGTTATATCTTTCCTTGGCTATTGCAATAAGTCCAACATAATATGTCTCATTTGGATACTGGAACTGGTACATCTTGCCATCCTGCAGGAAGTTCAGCCTTACATAGAAAAATGCCTCTTCTCCTTTGCCAGAACCAGTAAACTTTCTTGGCTTGTTAACTGGTGTGCCATTTTCCTCAAGCACTTCTGCCCTTAGATCATCTACTAGGTCTCTCTGTAGTATTGTAAATCCAGCTTTTGCAGGTGCAAGCACCTGTGGGAACAAGTAGAACTCGCATGGTCTTCTTGTCTTGTTTTCTACAATAAAGCCAAATGACTTGTCTTTCCTGTAATCATCTTTTCCTATTGGCATGTTGTTCTGGTCAACAGTAATGTAAACACTACCCTTAATCTTCCTGTTACGCACCATTTTCTTGAAGATTGTTTTGCCATACTCGCGCCTAAGTACCCTGACTCTAGGTAGTTTAACAGCTCTGCGCCCTCTTCTGCGCCTTGGCCTTAATATAATAATAATTAGGGTTAAGAATTGTGCAATTACGCCGTTTATATTTAAAATAATATTAACAATGTTCTGCAAAATAGTGGTGATTTCTGCATTTAGGGTTGCATTTGCACTTGCCTTAGTTATTACAGTTGCAGTATTGTTAAGCTTGTTTGCAATATCCACCAATACATCAACAGTGTTTGTTATTATATTTTGGACCTCGGTTGTATTTTCATTATTGTTTAGGTTTTTTACATTGTTTTCAAGCCTTGAAATCTGGTCATTTAATTGATTAATATCACCCTCAAAGCCCTTAATGTCTTGCACAAGTTCATTGTTGGCATTTGCGCTGCCGCCTGCACCACCAGCGCCACCTGCAGCTGTGACAGAATCAACTAGTTTGTCAAATTGAACCTTGCCTACATCATGGATATCATTATTTATGTCGCCGACCAGATTTCTAAATGCATTCTGGAAATCATTTGTTACATTAGAATCTCCGCCCTTCACATCACCAACAAGGTCATGGATTGTGTTCTTATTAGTGTTCATGCCACGCTGGTCTATGTTAACTGGAGAACCATGCACATTAACATTAACTGGCACATTTATTGGTCCTGTTGTGCTTGAACTTGATGCATTGATTGCGCCAATCAAGTCTTTGATAGTCTGGTCAAGATGATTAACAGCATTTGCGTCTGCTCTTGAAGAAGAACTTAAATCCAGGTGGCTCAGGGCATCCCTGAATGCATTGCTGAAATCATTACTGTTATCATTATTTATTGTAATTGGAGCACCTGCTGCAGGAGCTGCAAAACCACTTCGAGCCAGCAACATTATCAACTGGTTGTATAGCTGCTGCTGCTGCTGCTGCATCTGTGCAAGCTGGGTGTTAACCTGCTGTGCTTGGTTGATTGCTGTTACGTCACCGCCTTGTACAACCACAGTTACATTTCCGCTGCCTGTGCCAGTGCCGCCGCCTGTGTTATAATTCCCTGTTCCGTCTTCAGTTACAATTGCCATATTTATCTCGCATCTAAATCAACCCTGTAGATGAATCCTCCCACAACAAGTCCCACTGGGTTAAAAATAAAATTAAAATTAAATGTGTGGCTCCCGTTAGCAAATGTGCCAGGTGGGATTGGTATAGTCTGCAGGGTAGCTGTACCTTGTACAATTCGCACCCTGTTGTTAGCATGATTATAAAACCTACAATGGTTTGGTGCTGCATTGGTCTGCACATTTATATTTATTCCTGTTCCAAGTGCAGGTGCTGGTGGACCATTAACAGTATAATGTGGGGCGTTTGGTCTTGTAAGCACAATATCTGGAACATTGACAGGTGCTGCGGCATTTACAACATGATTTTGGTTAACTGTGTTAAATCCAATTGCAGCTCCGTTTACCCTTAATGGTCTTGCAGCTGCCTGCAGAGGAATACCAGCAATCTGGAAATACCCACTTGGATCAGCTGCCCCTCCAGCAGCTGGATCATCAGCTGTAACAGCTGCTTGACCAGCGTAAGTAACATTGACACCATTAAGACCTTCTCCAGCTGGAGTTACAACTCTTCCTGTAATTGTTCCTGTGCCACCGCCTGGACCACCAGGAACAGGGACTAAAACTCCTACCACACCAGGTGCAGCTGCAGTCAAATGTATTGGTCCTGCAGGATTTCCATGTGCATCTGTATGATTATAAGGGTTGCCTGTTGCTGGGTCTGTGCAGCTTACAGTGATGTTATTGATTGGCAGGGCAGCTATAGGGATGTTGATTGTAAAAGCTCCACCTGCAACTGTGTTAACAGGAGCAACAATATTGTGGCCTGCAGCGTCAAGAGCAACAACAGGAGCACCTATTACCGGGGCAACAGGGGCGCCAGCTGCATTCACATTCATAACAGTTCCTGTAATGACTCCTGCGCCAGGAGGGGGTCCGCCGCCAGGAACAGGGACTAAAACACCTCCAACATTAGTTCCTGCAACAAGGTTTAATGGACCTGCAGGAGCTCCATTTGCATCTGTGTGATTATAATAGTTACCACCAACAGTACTGCTTATAGTGATATTATTTACTGGCAAAGAAGCAGCAGGGACGTTGATTGTAAAAGCTCCAGCCCCATCTGTGACAACAGGAGCAGCAATATAATTGCCTCCTGGGTCAATAGCAACAACCTGGGAACCAGTTGGAACAGGAGTATTTACTGCTGGTGGAGGATTTATATTCATGACATTGCCTGTAATAGTCATGCCACCAGGAGGAGGGGGAGGGGGGGGTCCGGCAACAGGCATCATTGGCACCCTGATAAGTATTGTCCTTCCCTTTAGTGCCTGGAATGTGTGCTCAGTTACCTGGTAATTGCCAGCTGGGTCTGTCAGTCTCAGTTGCCTTCTTCCAGAATTGCACCTCCGCCTATGCCTTGATTAACATGATTTGCATCAACAGCCCTAAGATTAACATTGCATGTTCTTGGTGTTCTTGGTGTTCTGCCAGTACTTGTGCCAGTGCCTGTACCAGTACCAGTACCAGTACCAGTACCTGTGCCACCACCTCCTTCGCCGCCGCGTCCGCCGCCAACAAGAGAAACCAGTGTTATTATTCCAAACAACAGCGCAATTATCCAGCCCCACGCCATAACATTCGGGCTTGACATTGCAGAGCCAGCAATAATCATTGCAACGCCTGCTGCAGCTGCTGCAATCTTCCAGTTCTTGTCGCCAGTTGAAGAGCCAAAACCCCAGAAGATAATACTAAATACAGTAAGCCCAAGCACAAGGCCGCCAAACACCCCAAATGCCGGCAACACTTCTTCCAGCACATGGTGCGGAGAATTAGGATACGATGCATAGAATATTGCAAGGTTTGTTAAAGCAGAAATAGATAATGCAACTGTTTTTCCAGAGCGCGACAGCCCTTTCTCCATATTAAATATCTTAACTGCTCCAAGTGCTGCTGCATAGATTCCATAGAACAGCATGAACATAAGAATAAATGTCAAGCCATACACAACATACACATTATTAAGACTGTTTTCTACATTTGAGAACGCGTCTCCTAAAACATCATCAATTGCTGCATGGACTATAGGGATGGAAACCATACAAACTACTAACAAAAGTAAAAAAATCCTCTTTTTCGACATGTCGATAACCTTTTGAGTAATATTCTCTAAAAATGAGATTAATCATATAAAAAGTTTTCTATATTTGTATGTACTAGTATAACCAAAAGAAATAAATATAAAAGCACTATCACTAAGTAAGAAAATGGATGGAAACGCAAGCAGGGGACAAACACAACCAACTAATGTTCTTGTGATTGAAAGATATAAAAACATAAGAGACTGTGTTAAGAATGCACTAGAAGATAGCGGGTATTCTGTACACACAGTTTCAAACCATGATGAAGCTATAAACCTATTTAGAAACCAAGATATAAAACCGCAAATTATTCTTGTTGATGCGTTGAAATACCCACTAGATTATGTTCTTGAAAATATGAATAAGGTGCGTACTTTTTACAAAAATGATAATTTGCCGCTGCCTGCTTTTATTCTAATGGCTGAAAATCAATTAAGTCTGAACAAAATATACAAGGAGATGGCTGCTACAATCCTTCAAAAATCGTTTGGCACTGAGCAGCTTGAAACGTCAGTTAATGACGCCAGTAAGATTTACCTAAAAAGAGCACAGGAAGTGCACAATAGTTCTTCTCATTTATAAGAAAGATTATTATACCTGAACATTCCTTCTGCTGGAAAATGGGATTCAAATCAGAACTAAAACTGCTGCTAGAGCAGCACTCAAACATCTTTGATAATCTTGACAGGGAAAAACTGATTAAGGAAGCTGTTAAGAACAAGGAAGCAAAGGTTTCCAAAAAAGGGGCACTTTCAACAACAACACCGCCAGAGTCAACAGGACGAAGCCCAAAGGATACATATCTTGTGAAAAATCCAGAGAGCCAGGAAAACCTTGACTGGAACTCGCCAAATAATATCCCATTAGACCAAGAAACATTTAACATGATTCTGGAGGATTCCCTGGCCGTACTTAAAGATAAACCAGCTCTATATGTCACTGACCGCGTGCTTGGTGCAGACTCAAGGCATGCGCTACAAGTAAAGACAATTACAACGCATGCTTTAACTGCCTTGTTCACAGACAATATGTTCAGACAGATTCCTGATAACATATCCCGGTCTGTGTTTGCAGGCAAGGAGTTTATTCTTATTGCCCTCCCATATGATAAGCTTAACTCTGAGAAATACCTGGGGAGGCTGCGCGAGATTGAGCCAGGAAAAGCATCTGACATGGCAGTTGCCATGGACTTTGACAACAGAATTGGCATTGTGTTTGGCTCAGCTTATGGGGGCAGTGTAAAAAAACTTATGTTCACTGTTATGAACTATGTGCTACCTGCTGTTGATGTCCTGCCTCTTCACTGCTCTGCAAATCAGGGCAAGGACGGCAGTGTTGCATTGCTCCTTGGCTTGTCAGGAACAGGAAAAACATCATTATCATCAGATTCTGAGAGGGCCCTGCTTGGAGATGATGAACATGGCTGGAGCTCAGATGGTGTTTTTAATTTTGAGGGTGGCTGCTATGCAAAGCTGATTAACCTTGACCCTGAAAAAGAACCTGAAATCCACCATGCAATCACGCATGAAAGAGAGCACCATAAGCACGGCGCAATTGTTGAGAATGTTGTGATGAGAGAAGATGGTACATTTGATTTTGATGATGACAGCATAACACCAAACAGCAGAGGTTCTTATCCATTAAGCTTCCTGAGCAACATAAAAGAGCCGCCAGTTGCTGCACATCCAAAAACAATATTATTCTTAACAGCAGATGCGAACAGCGTATTGCCGCCAGTTTCAAGATTATCAACAGACCAGGCAATGCTGTGGTTCTTAATGGGTTATACAAGCAAGCTAGCTGGAACAGAAACAGGCATAACTGAGCCAGTTTCTACTTTTTCGCGCTTTTTCGGAGAGCCATTCATGCCACGCAACCCAGAGGTGTATGCAAAGATGCTCGGCGAGAATATAATTAAACACGGCACCCAGGTTTTCCTGATTAACACTGGCTGGACAGGCGGACCCTATGGAGTTGGCAAGAGAATTGACATTACACTTACAAGAAAGATGGTTAGTGCTGCGCTTAACGGTGATTTAAACACAGTCAAGTACAGGACAGATGATTTGTTTCATCTTGAGGTGCCTCTTGAATGCCCAGGTGTCCCAACAAAAATCCTTGACCCAAGGAACACATGGGAAGACAAGGATGCTTATGAAAAAAGAGCAAATAAGCTGGCCAAAGATTTCTCAAAGCACTTTGACAAAGCTTATGGAAACAAGAACATCGACCCAGAAATAGCATCACAGTGCCCTGGGAAATAACTGCTTATCGTTTATATTTTGACTTTAACCTAATCTTTTGTTCTTGTTGGTCAAATGATATAATAAACTTATCAAAAAATCCAAGCCTGCCCAAAAGAACTGGGAAGTCATAATCGTCAAGAATCACTTTCACAGGAATAGTAAATCTATAGTTTTCGTGTCCTTTGCTTATTGAGATTTTAACTTTTGTTTCAACACACCTTGCTTTTCCTCCAATTCCATATGCAAAATGTTTCTTACCCTTTAGGTCTAACCCAAGAATTTCTGCAATATTCCTTGGCATAGCCGATATATCTGC
>JAFCCF010000093.1 GCA_017610325.1 Candidatus Aminicenantota bacterium
CGGGCAGTGGGGCATACTGGCTCAGATAATCAAAGGCCTATGATATCTGGAACTCATGAATACAAGACAGATCATGTTACAAAATGGGATATTGAAAACGGCAAATGGGCATATTCGCGGCCGCCTGGCAACCAGGAGCCAGACAATGACATAAAGCCAGGAGGCAGTGTGATGGTTTCTTCAATAAATCCTTTTAGCAATTCATTGTTTGTGCATCCTGGGTTTAGCCAGTTTTCGCGCAGGAAAACCCTTTCAGAGAGGGTTAACAAGCTAAGTTCAGGAAGGTTAGATGCATCCACAATCATGTCAGTCCTGCCGGCAATATCAGGCAGGTTTGGCAATGTACAGCTTGGAACAGCAAACGGCGATATCTTTGCCTCGGTTGGAACAGAGAATGCGCATGTTGATGCTTATGTTTCAGACTTGTTTGGAAATCCAGATGTGACAGCTTCAGGCAGGTTTAGGAAAGGAAAACTGCTGGGAACAGCAGACATCAGGTTTGCACAGAACACAGGCCTTTACAGGCTTGGCATTGGGCATGAATCAAAAGATTTTGCCTTGGGCATAATGGATGTTTATGACCAGCAGCAAGACACAAACGCATTCCATGTAACACTGGGAGCACTTCCAATAAACGAAAACAGCTCAACCCTGGAAAACTTGTTTGGCAGCCAGAAGATTCTTGTAACATACAGCAACATAGCTGGACCCCGCAGCACACTAAACCAGCTAAGTGCATCAGCTAATCTTGGACCTGTTGTTCTGGGCAGTTCCTGCGGTGTGCAGCAATCAGAGCAGTTCAAAAATTCACTTCCTCAATTCAGCGTAGATGGATATCTCACGCTTGACAAGTTAATGGTTGGCGGCTCATACAGTAAAATCAATGCAGAGAATCCAATTGAGCAGTTCACTGGCCAGATAATGGGAAGGCTGGGACCCGCGCTGCTAAGTGGCTCTTACAGGAGCACGCACAGCAATGGCCTGAGCTTTAACTCAGCTGATTTCAGCGCAATGCTTCCGCTGAAGTTTGGCAGTACTAATCTTGGAAGCATTATGGCAACATACATGCTGCAGCCAAGCCTTGCAAAGCAGTTTGGTCTGGAAAATGGGCTTAGCATAAAATATGTTGTGATGATTCCTATCGGTGAATGAACAAAAGCAGGTTTGTGAATCTCTTCATAAACCCTTCTTGAATACACTAAAGTGTGCTAGATAATCCAAAAAAGTGTAAAGCTTTATATATATGTTATGTATTAATACACTTTGGTGTATAATATAGAAGAAAAAAAGAAATGTTCAAAGAAGTAAATTTAACAACAGAAGAATCTGCAAGATGGATAAAGTTCCATGAAAACATCTATAAGGAAGATGAGAGAATGGCCAATAAGGTGCTTACAGATTCTCCAAGATGGTCAATCATCATGGCTTATTATGCCATGCATAACATTAGCAAGCTGTATCTGGCAAAGATACATAATATTAAAGTAAGCGGGCAAGATGTGCATGCTCAAACACTCTTTTTCATCTCAAAGTATGCAAAGCAAGATGCTAAAAAGATAATACCTCTTTTGGAGAAAGCAAAACAGGAGTATGATGCAATTACTTCATCAAGTGTTTGGGTTATTCCCAGATTATTGTCAAAAGGCAGAGATGAAAGAACAAAAACGCAATATTATGATATAGTGAAAGCAGAGAAATCAAAGATGGAGCTTATGCAGGCTGCTCAATATTTCATGGATAATTTTATGAAACCTTACATTAAAATTATGGGGGGGTTGCTATAATGCTTCTTGACATCTGCCTTGGAAGCAAATCAGCATGGAGAATCCTAATGCTTTATGGTGAGTCTCCCGGAGCAGGATTCACCAGGCAGGATATCAGGAATTATACAAAATTAGGAAATAAATCCCTATCATTTGCGCTGAAAAGATTAACCTCTTTCGGCATATTGACCAAAAGTAAGGGCGAGTTGCCCTTAGCTGTTTTCAAGCTGAACAGGGAAAACAAGTACTCAGAAAACATACTTACTCTTCTTCAGAAGGAAAGGCAAGAACTTAATCA
>JAFCCF010000094.1 GCA_017610325.1 Candidatus Aminicenantota bacterium
GATGTTTTATTAAATAATATGTCAGAGCTGCCTTTCGAGGAGTTTGGCTGTGCTCTGTTTGATGTCCAATACCTTGCAGTGATGCATGGCACAAATACATTTAAGCGAGAGCATTTTGTAATGGAATGTGGAATGTGGATTAAGGCAGGGGTTATAGATGAAGAAACTACTGTTCTAAGTTGGGACAGATTGTGCCAGGATTCTGGATTGCCTTACCGGCTTGTATTTGAAGATGGTACACATAAGCTCCACTCAATGAGAAAACTGGAAGAAAATGAGCTGCAACTGCTTTACCTGTATAATCCCGAGACAGGGTTCCATCATTTTGTATGCGCAGATGAAGAGGACCGTGTTACATATGACTCTCTTGGGGAGTCAGAGACTGTTAAAGCCTATAAGAAAGGCAGGGCATACATAGAGTCAAGAAGAGTGCTCCGGAAAGTAAAAGGTTTAAAATGACATGTATAAAAAAATTCTTATTATTGTTCTTGGTTCTCTCATTCTGCTCACAGCCTCTTTTATCACAGGTTGTTCTTTCGCCAAAAGGGGAGCTACAAAATCTTATAGTAAACTTGAAGCTGGATATAGGATTATTGAAGACTCAAATAAAAAACTTCGAGGGGAAAATCAAGAGCTTAGAGACCTTAATCATACAGTTGGAGACAAGCTTAAAACTCTCAACAGAGAACTCTTTATCAGTAACGGCTTTGTCAGAGCAGCAAGGGTCATTGTTGGAGAGTTCCAAGACGGAATTGGGGAATCAGAAGACACAATTGAGCGAATCGAAAAAACAATTGGAGCTTTTGAACTCATTGTTACAGCGTTACCAGAATGAGCTGAAGTTCTATAAAGTAGGCTTCTGGGTGGCAATCGGAGTAGTGGCAGTTGAAACAGTGGTTCTGGGAATAGTTTTAAGCCAAAAATAACCCTCTTAGCAAGAGGGTTTTATTATTTTAATTTTCTTGTATCAAAGCTGATATATATTTTGTCATATTGGTCCCTATACCTATTCCTGTTATCTATAGTATGTGTGCAGAGATGCTGATAGCCAATCTGCATGATCCAGAAATTGAATCCTGCTGTAACATAATATTTCTCCCTGTATGGAGAAAAATAAAATGACCTGCTTTTTGTAACATCTACAAACTGATTCACATCTACAAATAAGAACTTATATTCCATTCCAATCCCAATATTCGTGGAGAAGTACGTATTTTCTTCTGAAGTATAATAATCTTCCTTCATTGGATAATAGGCAAACTCCCCAAAAGAATAAAACCGGAAATCGTTGGCATAAATGTATGTTGATATTATCAACATACCTATGATTAAAATCTTTTTCATTTTATCTCCCATAAAACTCATTCGTGAAACCTGATTCAATGAGGTATTCCTGAGCAAACCCTGGTAAATCCTCATTATTCAGGTTATCCAGGACATCTGCATGGTTATCACAGAAGTATAACCGCTCCCAAGAATTATGCAGACGGTCTATAACACCGAAACTGGTTGCTTGCTCTCCTACAGGTAGGAGAGCAAAACAAAAGTCACACCTCTGTGGATTCCTTAATTTTGAAGTCCTTGGAGATAATACTCTCTTTAGCTCTATCGACTCTCTCATTTTTCAGTGTAACCTCCACAGCATCCCCTTCAATCCCAACAGCCTGAACCTTGTATCCCCTAGATTCACATAACTCAATCATTTCTTCTATAAATGGTCTTTTCATTTTCTCTCCTACCCGAAATATTCAACAATAAAAACTATAATAATAGCTCCCACCACTAACCCAAAACCAAAAGCATCTAACTTAGTCATAATTCCTTTTACCTCTTGATTAAATAAAAAGGGTCAACTGACCCTTATACACATGTCATCCTGGATACGGACATCGATCCGGTTCTCATCGGGAATATGTTTCGCTTTCCTGATATAGGAGAGCAGAGCCTTTAGCGAATTGTAGTTTTTAATACCTGTTTTCTGGCAGACAACAGTTATCAACATCTTTTTCCCTACTT
>JAFCCF010000095.1 GCA_017610325.1 Candidatus Aminicenantota bacterium
TTGAATCGGTTAGGTCCCCATAGTGCAAAAAAAAGTTTTCATGCTTTACTTCTCTGTCTGTATATATCTCTTTTAGCCTTCCCCTGTTAAATGAGCTTGATCTTCTTACTATTCCATGAACCTCATAGCCTTTCTTCAGCAGAAACTCAGCTAAGTATGAACCATCCTGGCCAGTTACTCCTGTGACAAGAGCTTTTTTCATTTTAGCACCTCTCCAAATACCTTGATAACATAATCTAAATCATCCAGTTCCAGATACTGATGGCAGCCAATGTAAAACCCGTACTTTCCAACATAATCTGCATTTGGAATCTTATCCTTGTACTGTTCCCATAGGTGGCTGTAAGCTGGCTGTTGTGTTGGAATACAGCCAAACAATGGTCTGTTCTCAACTCCATTCTTCTCAAGCTCTTTCCTGAACTTTGATATTGACATGCTAGTGTCTTTAAGCACAAGCGGATATGCAAGATAGCTAACCTCTTCTGAATACAATGGCAGCTGTAGCTTATCTGAAAACATCTCAAGCCCTTCATTTAGATATTTCACATTCTCCTGCCTCTTCTTTACAATCCAGTCTACCTTTTTCAATTGAGTTGAAGCAAGTGCTGCTTGGAACTCCATTGTCTTGAAATTATAACCAATCAAGTCGTGCGTGAACCTTGGGTCTGTTTCATCTTTGTCATGCGGGCACACTCCTTTTGACCTCGTGCATACCGGGCAGTCGCAGACACGGCCATTTGCTTTGATTTTCTTAATAAGTTTATACACTTCAAGGTTGCTTGTGTTCACTGCACCAAGTTCCCCTGCTTGGATATTGTGCGCAATGTAGAATGAATAAAATGACATGAGTGACATTGAGCCTGTCTTCTTGCCATTATACATTGAGCCATGCGCCTGTGCAGAATCCTCAAGCACAGTCAGACCATAATCCTTTGCAATCTTGTTTATTTTGTCCATGTCACACGGATAGCCCATCAGGTGAACAGGCAATATGATTGAATATTCACTTGCATCATCAACAGATTCAAGATGGGCTTTGATGTTTTCAGAAGTTATTCCAAATGTTGTTTTATCAATATCAACATAAACAGGTTCAAGGTTATTTACAATAACAGCATTGCTTGTTGCAATGTATGTTATTGGTGTTGTGATAACCTTACTTTTTTCCTTTATATTATTTAGAATCCTTGCTGCACTAATGCCGGCAATCAAGGCACTTGTGCCAGAATTAACTAACACAGAATATTTTGTTCCAACATAATCAGCCCATTTTTTTTCAAAGCTCCTGACCTCTATACCTTCGCTAATTCTTCCAGAATTTAATACTCTATTAACTGCCTCTTTTTCTTCTTCACCTATCTGGAAATCTCCAACAAAAACCTTCCTCATAACACACCCCCTAACTATTATTCGAGAAAATATATAACTTTAAATATGTTTTGATTATTCTATTGACTATGATTTCAATTATTATCCCCTGCTACAATGCAGAGAAAACAGTTGACAAGTGCCTTGCTTCTCTGCAGAGCCAGAACTACAGAGAAAACTATGAAATTATTGTTGTTGATGATGGCTCAACAGACAACACAGTTGAAATTGCAAAAAAGCACAGAGTAAAGGTACTTAAGCAGAACCATGCTGGACCTGCTAAGGCACGCAACCTTGGAGCAAGCAATGCAAAAGGAGATATTCTGGTTTTCACCGACTCTGACTGCATAGCAGAGCTAAGCTGGCTGCAGGAGATGGCAAAGCCATTCAAGAACAAAAAAATCATCGGAGTCCAGGGCGCTTACAAGACTAAGCAAAAAAGCATTATTGCAAGGTTTTCGCAGATTGAGATTGAAGACAGGTACAGACTCATGAAAAAGAGAAAGTATATTGACTTCATCGGCACATATTCAGCAGCTTACAGGAAAATGATTTTTCTTAAAGTAGGCGGGTTTGACACAAGCTTTCCAACTGCATCAGGTGAAGACCCTGAATTATCATATAAATTGGCAAATA
>JAFCCF010000011.1 GCA_017610325.1 Candidatus Aminicenantota bacterium
GAGTCTGTCATAATCCTCATATATGTCCAGCTCATCCCTTTCTTCAATATCAACTTTTTTTAGTTTCATACTGTCCAGCTCCCTCCTTCAAAACCAATCTTGCCTTGTACTCCACCTTCACAGATGTTCTTCATGGCTGTTTGGTATTCTATTGAGTTGTAATCCTTGGTCAATGCCTCATCATAAGGTAGTGCATATTCATCTGCAAGTTTTTCTACCTTTTTCTCGATGTTTTGTTTAGCCGTCTTTCGCCATTTACCTAGCCAGTAATCATCCATCTTTTCCACCAAGTGTAATATAGTAAAAGTCGTATAATAAAGTACCGAGCAAAAAATTAAGTTTTATGGATAATATTTTTAAAAAAATTAGTGATATGGGCATATATTGTATATGTTTTACCCAAATCTTTAAATACAAGTTTAAATTATCAGAAAAAGCATGACTAAACACGTCGGAAGAATCAATGAGGAATATAAGGAAAAAAAGATAAAAGTAGATGAAAAAGACAAAAAGATTCTCATGCTGCTTTCCAGAGGTGCAAGGATGCCTGCAACGCAGATTGCAAAAAAGATTCATCTATCCAGGGATGCTGTGAGCTACAGGATTAACAGACTGGTTGAGAAAGGGGTGATTCTAAGATTCTTTCCTGAAATAAAGTTCCTTAAGCTCGGGTATTATACATTTAACCTGCTTCTGCAACTTGATGAAAATGACTATGACAAGAATGAAAAACTGATTCATGAGCTAAAGAACCACCCAAATATAGTCGGGATTACTGAATACAGTGATAAGTGGGACCTTGGGATTATACTAATTGCAAAGTCAGTGCTTGAGTTTGACAACCTGCTCTCTGAGTTTGAAGCCAAGTATTCAGACATAATCCTTGAGAGAAACCAGCTCCAGCTCTTGAAAACATACACCATAAACCATGTTCCTTGGGATGTGCATTACACACAAGATTATAAGGTGATGACTAGTCCAGAGCCTGTGAAGATGGATAAGATTGACTCCGAGATATTGAGAATTTTATCAGAGAATTGCAGGGTATCAAACTATGAGGTTGGCCAGAAGGTTGGCCTTAGCTCAGATGCTATTGCGTATAGAATAAAGAATCTTGTAAAGGAGAGAGTAATCAAGAAGTTTTCTATAATGCTGAATTACTCATTGCTTGACTATGACTGGTATACTTTTGCCATTAGGATGAAGATGTTTGACAAACAGAGTGAGTCAAAGTTCAAGGCATTCGTCAATAACCATTCAAGGATAAGAAGGGCAATGAAAACACTTGGCAACTGGGACCTAATCCTATATATTGCTACAACAACACCGAAAGAGACCCATTTAATTGTAAAAGATATAAAGAAGACATTTTCAAAGACAATTCTTAACTACCAGACTTGGATGGCTTACAAAGAGCATATGTTTGAGCCGTTCCCAAAAATAATTTATTCTCAATAAACGCCAGAAGCAAAACATTTATATATTATATCTTACTTTGTTGGATGTTATATCCAATGAGAAACGTTAACCAGAGAATCTATGACCAGATTTCTCCATTTGAGGAGTTTATGAGGCTTTTTGACACCCACAGGGATAACATGTTCACTTTAGGTTCTCTGAAGCAGTTCAAGATTAAGGCAATATTCTTTGTTCTGTTCCTGATGTTGTTCAAGTTTGCTTTTGGCAGCATACTACCATCATTAATCAATCTCCTGATACTGCTTGCTGTTTTAATCCTTGTGTTGGAAGGAATATTAGGTTTTTTCAAGTGGCTGAACAACTCTGCAGAGAAGCAGGGCTTGTTTGGAATTTTCAAATGTTTTATTGGTTTTTTTGTGATTATTTTTTTACTATAGGTGGTTAACGTTTTTGCTAAGATACTAGGGTTGGGGGACTTATTTGCAATGGTGATTATATTATTTGCACCTGTGTTTCCCAAACAAATAATTCTTTATGGAGCTGCATTCCTCATACTCAAAGGGGGGCTATTTGCCTACACTGGTAATCTTACAAGCCTCCTTGATGTTGGCTGTGGGCTTTACGCTGTTGCCCTTGCATTCGGAGCTTCTTCTACAATACTAACCGTAGTTACAGTGATATTTCTCGCCCAGAAAGCTGTGTTTAGCTGGCTGTAAAAAAATAAAAAGTTTTGGAAGGAAATATAGCGGAGGGTGGGTTCCCACGTAAGGGTTTAACAGCCTTATCAACCTGTTATGCGGCTTTAGCTAGATAATTCTTCTTGAATCAAGTCAACGATTCTCCTAAGTAAGACATCGCTGACATACACATGACAAACACCATACTTTGAAGTCTTTGTTTTGTCTTCAAAACATTTGAATTTTTCTTTTGGGATATCTAGACATTTTGACCAGTAATCAATAACCTCATTTTCTTTGCCAATGAAATGAATTAGATGGATTGATTTATCTATCAAGCTTGATTTTCTATATAATCCGGTTTTGTCTAGTGCATCCAAAACAAGATGAATTACACCATATTCTGAATTAGTAATTGTAAATCTCCTATAGTTAGACTTTCCTAGAGAGTTTGCACCCTCTCCTTTTATCAAGCCAAAAACGTAAGCTAATTTAGGAGTTAAAATTATTTTTTTAGGAAATGTTCTGCAGATCTTTCTATTGCCCTTTACAGTATAAAAAACAGATAATTTGTTGCCATTTAACTCTGAATTAAGAGGATACTGAGAATTGGTACTCCAACTAGGGTATGTTACCTTGCCCCTAATCAGCTCTTGAATATTAATTGCATTTTTCATAATATCACCTCCAAACTTAACACACTGTTTAAGTTTGGAGTATTAGCAAAAAGAGGACGTTAAGCGAAACTGCATAAGTGATTTTTGCCTCTGGCGAAAATTACAATTTAGCAGTTTTGCGTGTCCTCTTTTTCAATAGAGTAGAGAATTACAACTATAAATATCTCACGCCCACTTGTCTAGTGTCCAGTGGAACTCTCGTCGAGAAAATACTTCAAAAGAATTGAAAAAAATCCGGAGAAAAAATAAAAAAATAGCGGAGGGTGGATTTGAACCACCGACCTCCGGGTTTCCTAGGACACTCGTGCCTTATGAGCCATCCGCGACTAAATCCTTAGTGGATTTAACCTCGACGGGCAATCAAGCGAATTTTCAAACGAAAATCCGGCTCCTGGCTGCCCTACTCCGCTATAAAGTTAAGAAAACCTGGGTTTATTTATAAAGGTTTTGGGTAATTATAAATAATAAATCTAAATCTAATATTTTTATGGATAAAGTATCAATTGTTAAGTGCGAATCTTATGGCAAAGAAAAAGTATTTCTCGCTGTAAAGCAAGCTTTGAGCCTAATTGGGTTTAGGATGCCAAAATCTGGCGCGAAAATTCTTCTCAAGCCAAACCTTCTTGGGGCTTTTCCACTAGAGAACGCAGTCACAACACATCCTGCTGTGGTTGAAGCTTGCTGTAGAATATTCAAAGGTTACAAACTCTATGTAGGTGACTCGTGCGGTGCAGGAGAAAGAAAAGGAACTGAGAATGCTTTCAAGGAAAGTGGCATTGCAGCAGTCGCAAAAAAATACAATGCAACATTCATTAACATCGACGCTGAGAAAAAGATTACAATTGAGAACAAAAAGAACAAGGTATTGAAAAAATTAGTGACTGCAGCGCCTGTTTTGAATATGGACTTTATTGTTAACCTGCCAAAAATTAAAACTCACATGCTGACTGGCTACACTGGTGCAATGAAGAACATGTTTGGGATCATGCCTGGAAGGTCAAAGACAGGTGCGCATGCAATTGGCAGGAAAATTGAGCAGTTTAACCAGATTGTGGTTGACATATACAATGCTGTCACGCCAAACCTGAACATAATGGATGGCATTGTTGGCATGGATGGCAATGGCCCATCAAACGGAAACCCAAAGCACACAGGAATAATCGCTGCAAGCGTAAATGGAGCTGCGATGGATGCTGTAATCACACAGGCAATTGGATTCAAGAAAGGGGATGTTGGTACTGTTGAGGTTGCAAGAAAGAGAAAACTGTTCGACAATATACAAGTATTTGGCTTGAAAGATTTCAGGTGCAACTATAAGAAACCGCATACATATAAATCAAAGCTTACCGGCATTGTTTTTAGCAGGATTAACAGGCTCATAAGCCCAAGGTTCGTGGCAGACAAAAAAAAGTGCATTAAATGCGGTTACTGTATACGTGCCTGCCCGATGAATTGTATTAAATTTGTTAATGGGTATCCAAAATTTGACTCAAAAAACTGCATCTCATGTTATTGCTGCGAAGAAGTTTGCCCAGAGCATGCTGTGAGCAGGCAGCTGCCATTATTTGCTAAACTCTTTGATATGCTCAGAGGCAGGGATTAAGCAAACTTTATAAACACCAACTTCCTACTTCTTATTGATGCCGCGGTCGCTTAGTCTGGCCATAGCGTTGGATTGCTAATCCAATGTCTTTCGAGGCACGGGGGTTCAAATTGGGGAACCATGAAAGTCCCCCCCGCGGCGTTTTTTTAATTCTTAGCAAATTATATATAGGATTACTTCTGTGAAAAACATATGCGACTAAAAGACATCTATGAAACAATCAGTCCAATTGTAATCAAACCATACTCAGATCATCTTCATATTAGCCTCTCAAAAAGGTTTATTATGTTCCAGGTAATGAATAAACTGGTCAAGACCATTGAAGAAGATCCTTACTTTAATTTCATTGCCATACTTAAAAGCTATAAAATCCTTGGAAGAATTCTGAGCGGCACAGTATATGAATTCTACAGAGACAGGAATCGCCTGTATTTCAAAAACTTTTTCTTTGACAGGGACTTATGGAAATTAGTCAAAGAAGACCTTGAATGGCTCTATCCAAAGTATAAACATATAAGAATGACCATCACAAAAAGAGGTCTGATAATTTATGACAATTATCAGAAAAACAATTTCAATGTGTTGCTATTAACTGTGCATTCTGGAAGCTGGGTGCCGCAGATTATTGACAAAAAGCTAAGCGTATCAAAAGCCTACAGGAGACGCGAGGAGGACATTGACACGCATAGGATTTACAGTAACCTGGTGCTGAACAAGTCAGGCATCTGGATAGACAACAAACAGTCAAGGTTTGTAGTTGACTTTAACAGGAAGCTGCAAAGGGCAATATACTCAAATAATTCAGAGGAATGGCTTGACGTTATTTGGAAAGAACAGCTGACAAAGCATGAATCTGGTACAATACTAAGCAGTTACCGCGAATTTTATTTTACACTCGCAAGACTGCTTGACTCATTCAGGTTTAATATTATTTTTGACGCCCACTCTATGAAGAACAAACCTGGAAGGCCGGATATCAGCTTTGGAACAAACCAGATTCCAAAGTTTTACATGCCAATTGTTAGGAGCATGAAAAGCAAGCTGATTTCTATAGGATATAACAATGTTATGTTCAACACACCTTATGGGGGGGGATATATCCTTGAATTCTTATCATCTAAGTTTCCGGATATTTTTATTTTCTCTATGGAAATTAACAAGAAACTTTATATGAAGAAGGTATATACTTTTAAGAGAAAAATGAAAAAGATTTCAAAGGACCTTGAAAAAATATTTGACATAGAGGTTGAATAATACCAATGAAAAAAAATAGGCCACTGAAAAAGTCAAAGACAGGAATAGAAGTAGAGTTCCACCTGATCGACATAAATGGCCGGATCTCAAACAAAGCACCTGAATTGTTATCTACTGTGAAAAGGGCGCATCCAGGAATCCAAATAACCAAAGAATGCGGCAAGAACATGATTGAATTTGGCTGCTACCCAGGCGTTCCTGCCTACAATCCTTCACTTGATTTAATTAGCTCTATAGAAAAAACAGTTGAGATATGCAATAAAAAGGATTTAATGCTCTTTCCATTTGCAACCTATCCTGGTGGGTTTGAACCTAAGATGACTCCGGGCAGTGCTTACAACATAAAAAAAGAGATTTTCGGGCTTGAAAGATTTAACATAAGCATGAGATGCACTGGATTCCACCATCACTATACCTTACCAAAAGGCGTGTTTGATGCCCAAAAGAAAATAATTAGAGTCTTTAGGAAGAGCAAGCTCAAGAGGAGCATGATGGGTTCATATAATTTTGAGATTGCTGCTGATCCTGCACTTACACTGTTTACACAAAGCTCGCCATTCTACCAAGGAATAAACTTTGCAAAAGATACAAGGATGATTGTATACCGCGGAGGAAGAAAACTCAGCCATATGGATGGTTTGTATGCAAAACACCAACAGGTCGGCGGCCTGCCACCTTATAAACAGACAGCAACTGACCTGTTAACTAGCCTCAAAAAAAGATGGATAAGATGGGAAAAAGAAATTAAAATGACCAGTCCAAGGACAAACTTTGACAATCTATACCCATATAAACTTGACATTGGCTGGAACCCCGTCAAGATTAATAAATTAGGCACACTTGAACAAAGGGGAATGGACATGAATTTCATGTCAGTAATCATTGCAGTAACTGTGATGCTCAAGTTCTGCCTTAGAAAGATTCAGAGGGAATTTTTAGAGGTTGTTGCTGCAGACTCAGGCGTTGAAGAAGCATTTAAAATTGAAGGACCTATTTTATATGTGCCGCCCCAGACATATGTCCGGGACAAGCTCCAGTACTGGAGTGCCTATAAAGGATATGATAACAAGAACATGTATGAATACATAAAGCGCTTCTATGCATTTGCAAAATCAGTGATGCCTAAAAGATACAGAAAGGTTATTGCGCCATTAAGTGACATGGTGGAAAATAAGACCTCCATGTCTGACAAGATTCTAAGGCATGCTAGATATAAGGGTTACCTGGATGACAATAAGCTAAGCAGGCAAGAAGCTGCCGAGTTTGCCCTACACTATGCAAACCAGTTCTCAAAGGATATGGAAAACACAAAAAAAGCCCTTCAAAAAGTGGCTATGGTCTGAACCTAGCATGTTCTAGTTTAGAAAAACATATAAACTATAGATTTAAAATAAGAAGTATGAAAAAGAGTGTGATGCTGTTAATTCTAATACTTGTGCCTATTGTTATTGCTCAGGATGAGGCAATATTCAAAAGCCAATACATAACAGTTAACTTTAACATCTCTTCAGAGGTTTCAGTTATCCCAACTGACCATGACTATATTCTTCGCTATGTGAAGGCTGACCTAAGTTATTTCCCATATGATGATGCAAGACAGACTGTGCTTGAGCAGCACACAACACCTAAGGCTAACAAGACAAATGGATCTCTAATTTTCAAGTGGGTGAATGTAAAGGGTAGCTCGCTAAGTTTTGAGGTAAACACCAAACTGAAGATTGTCAACAGACCATATTATATCCCAAGGAAGATTGACTTTCCAATAACTGACCTTGCTAAAGGATATGAGCAGTATACAAAGCCAACGCAGGTAATTGACTCTGGTGACAACCGCATCATACGCTTAGCATCTGAGCTTGCCAATGGCGAGGATGACCTTTTTGAAGTAGCTTTCAAGGTTGGAAACTGGACAAAGAAGAATATCCAATATAATCTTAGCACACTAACCGCAGAGGTAAGCCAGAAAGCATCCTGGGTGCTTGAAAATCGGAAAGGCGTGTGTGATGAGCTGACAAGCTTGTTCATTGCAATGCTACGCTCCTTAGGTGTTCCTGCTAGGTTTATTGCAGGCTATTCCTATACAAACAGCCGGCTCTTCCAAGAGAATTGGGGGCCGCATGGCTGGGCAGAGGTGTATTTTCCAAGCTATGGCTGGGTACCTTTTGACGTAACATACGGAGAACTTGGATATATTGATGCATCGCATATCAAGCTTAAATCATCGCTTGACCCAAACATGTCTTCAATGTATTACCAATGGAGGGGCAAATATGTTGAGCTAGAGACACAGCCATTATCTTTCAATACAGAGATAATAGAGGCCGGACCGCAGCAGGTTGAGCATGTCAAGCTAAATGCCCAGATACTTCGAGACAGGGTTGGCTTTGGAAGTTATAATCTTGTAGAGGTCACTGTTGAAAACCCTTCCTTGTTCTACATCGTTGAAGATATTATTATTTCAAATACTGAGAATATTGAAACTGTAGGTGACAACTCGCAACTCGTGTTGCTCAAGCCAGGACAGAAGAAGACTATGTACTGGATACTAAAGCTAAACCAAGACCTTAACACAAGTTATGTCTACACATTTCCTGTGAAGGTGTATACAATAAGCAATATATCTAAAAACATATTTTTTGAATCTGAAGACAATGAGAAATTTTATTCACTCCAGGAGATGCAGGATTATATCAGGGAAGAAACACAAGAAGAAGAAAAGATATATTCAACTAATGTTGAGCTTGACTGCAACACTGACAAGAACAGTTACCACATCTATGAAACTGCACAAGTATCCTGTACTGTGAGAAACATAGGAAACACATTACTATATGAGCTTGAGGTCTGCATGAAAGATAATTGCAGCAGCTTTGACCTTGGCATCTCACAGACAGAGCGCCTTGGATATACCTATAAACCTGAATTAGCTGGTAGCGCCCAGATAAAGGTTGTTGCAAGGAACAATGAGGTGTTCAAGGCAGCTAACCTTGACATCCATATACTTGACGAGCCAGGAATCAGGATTTTAGGGCTTGAATTCCCTACAAATGTAACATATGAAGATGAATTTGAAATAAAACTGGAGCTTACAAAAAGCTCAACAGCATATCCAAGAAATGTTGAGATGATTTTTTCTAAAGGCAACACAGCTAAGAGATATTATTTCAATGAACTGGATAATAAGGCATTTGTCTATCAGCTAAAAGGAAAAGAGCTTAAGGAAGGAACTAATAATTTTCGTATTGATGTAACATGGTATGACAATAACAACAAAGAATACACATTAAAGCAGGGCTTTGAAATCTACAGGGAAGATTACTCATTCTGGAAGCGTATCCTAACATTCTTTAGGGAGCTTTTTTGAAAAGAAAGATTTATATACACTAGATTAAAATATTCTAATCATGAAAAAAACAATTGAAAAGATAGTACCAGATACAAGCGTGATTATTGAAGGAATTCTTTCAACGAAGATTCAGGACAAGGAGCTAAAGCCAAAAGTAATTATTATGCACGAAGCTGTGCTTGCTGAGCTTGAGGCTCAGGCCAACAATAACCGCGAAACAGGTTACCTTGGCTTGGAAGAAATCAAGAAACTGCGGGAGATGAGCAAAAAGCACAAGTTCAAAATGGAATATGTTGGGGAAAGGCCAAGGCATTTTGAGATAAAGTATGCAAAAACAGGTGAGATAGATTCCCTGATAAGGCAGGTTGCACTTGAAGAAGGTGCATTACTGATAACTGCTGACAAGGTCCAGGCAATGGTTGCAGAGAGCAAGGGAATTGATACAATGCTCATTGAGATTGAACTTAAAATTAAGGACCTAAAGCTTGAGACATTTTTTGATGATAAAACAATGTCTGTTCACATAAAAGAAAACATCATACCATTTGCAAAAAAAGGGACACCGGGCAACTGGAAGTTTGAGTATGTTGGAAAAGAGATACTGACAAGGGATGATGTAAAAGACATAAGCAGAGAGATAATTGATGAAGCTGGAATAAGAAAGGATGGCTTTATTGAGGTTGAGAGGCCAGGCTCAACTATTGTGCAGCTTGGTAAATATAGGGTTGTTATAACCAGACCACCGTTTGCAGATGGGTGGGAGATTACTGCAGTAAGGCCTGTCAAGAGACTTACACTTGCTGATTACAAGCTGAATGAAAAATTAATGGATAGGGTTGGCGGCCAGGCAGAAGGAATGCTGATTGCAGGAGCGCCAGGACATGGAAAAACAACATTTGCCCAGGCCCTGGCTGAGTTCTATGCAAAAAAAAAGAAGGTTGTGAAAACTGTTGAAGCTCCGCGCGACCTTGTGCTTCCAGATGAGGTTACCCAGTATGCTATAAGCCATGGCACACCGCAGGAGATACATGATATTCTGCTTTTATCAAGACCGGACTATACTATATTTGACGAGATGCGGAACACTGATGATTTCAAACTGTTTGCAGACCTGAGGCTGGCAGGTGTTGGCATGGTGGGTGTTGTGCATGCAACTAACCCGATTGATGCTATACAACGGTTTGTTGGCAGGATTGAACTAGGTGTTATTCCGCAGATAATAAACACAGTTATATTTATCAAGGAAGGCGGTGTTGAAAAGGTGTTGAGCCTACAGATGGTTGTAAAGGTACCATCTGGCATGACTGAGGCTGACCTTGCAAGGCCAGTGGTTGTTGTTAATGATTTCCTGACAAAAAAGCTTGAGTATGAGCTTTATTCATATGGTGAAGAAACTGTTGTTGTGCCGGTCAGAGTGCAGACCAAGAGCCCAACACACCAGCTTGCTTCCAAGCAGATTGAGAGAGAGTTCAAGAAATACACAACAAGCGTTAAGGTTGAGATGAGTTCTGATAACAAGTGCATTGTGCGCGTGCCTGAGAGTGCAATATCAAAGATAATCGGAAGGCAGGGTAAGAATATTGATAATATTGAAAAAACACTTGGGATAAAAATTGATGTGCAGTCCCTAAGCCAAAACGAAGAAGAGGATAGAACAGAAGGAGAACCTGTCCCATTTGAAGCGCAGATTACAAAGAAATCAGTGATATTCTATGTTGATGAGAGATACATTAACTCAGATATCAATATATTTCATACAGGTGACTTTGTGATGCAGGTCAAAGTTGGCAAGAACGCTGCAATTAAGATTAATAGGAAGAACAAGATTGGCAAGCTTCTGATGGATGCAATTAACATGAATGAAGACATTAAGATAACAAGCTGATAATTCTAAATAAAAAGAAAAAAAAGAGAGTTACTCTCCAAGTTCTGTATCTATAATCTGCTTAAATGCTGAAAAAGGCTGTGCACCCACTAGTTTCTTACCGTTGATAAAAAACCCAGGTGTTCCTGTAACTCCAGCTGCTTCTCCATCTGCCATATCGCTCTTGACCTCATCCTCATACTTGCCTGAGTCAAGGCATGTGTTAAATGCATCTGTGTCAAGTCCAAGCTCAGCTGCATATCCTTTGAGGTCACTAACAGCTAAGGCATTGTTGTTTTTGTATAGTTTGTCATGCATCTCCCAGTACATGTCTTGGTCACCTGCGCATTCAGATGCCTCAGCTGCTTTCTGTGCACTTGTATGGAAACCTAATGGGAAATCCCTGTAAACATGCTTAACTTTACCTGTGTCAATGTATTCTTTGGTTATCTGTGGCAATGTATCGCTCCAGAACCTTGTACAGAATGGACACTCATAATCAGAGAACTCAATGATTGTTACAGGGGCATTTGGATCTCCCTTAACTGTATCATCATCAGCACTCACTTCAACATACTCAAGGGTTGTTGTAGGTGTTGGTGGTGGAGTCACAGATGTATCTGTCATGTCAATTGCAGATGGAAACAAAAGCCCGCCATCCTTGGTTACATACGAGTCATATGGCTGGCCCCCTATAACTAGTTTGACATTATAGAGACTGCCTACATCCTCAACTGCCTCAAATGATGCAGTAATCCCCGGCTGTAATATATTGTTGTTAAGATATTCCACTGCAATCTGGGCAGCTTCGTCTGCTGTGAGCTCTGCATCCGCAGATCCTGTCTTGATTATGCCAAAACCTGCTGTGAATATGGAGAATATCAATAGAATTGCAAGAATAATGCTAACTGGTCTCCAAACATCAGAGTTCTTGACTTTCTTCTTTTTCTTATGTTCCTTTTTCATATATTATCCCTCACATTTGTGCTATGATAACAATCTATTCACTGCAAATAACTGATTATTTAAGTAATTTGCTTTTAGTTTTATTTATATTGAAACTATGACCAGAAGATTATTGCATTAATTTAGATTCTTAAGGATTCTATTTCTTTTTCTTTCGCAGGGTTAACAATAATTTCTTTATTTAATCTTTGATTCCCGTATAACACTACAACTGTTTTTGATTCTGCATCAGAATAACGTGCTGTAAGCTTTGCAGCTAATTGTATAGATTTCTTTGTTAGTTTCCCTTTTAGGACTGTGGTTGGGCCTGCAATGTCTTCAACTTCAAACGCAAGGTCAGACTTAAGCTTAAGGCGCATGAGCATCTTGTTGTCCTGCTCATTTCTTCCCACAATGATTTTGTTCTTATTATACCTAAAGTGCCTGCCAAAGTTGAGCAATTCAACATCCCTGATTGTAATCCTTTTCTTATTCTTAAATAAGTCTCCCACCTTATTTGCATAACCCATGTCAGTCAGCTTACAGCCAGAGCCGCCTGACTGGAAGCCGCTAATATTCAGCTTCTTGGCAAGCTTAAGCTGTATGCCCCTCCTCCTGCCTTCGATTTCAAGCAGCTTACTCCTATCAACCCAGCCTTTTCTCTCAGCCTCAGTTTCAGGCAGCAACTTGGCAGACAATGGCCTCAGTATCTTTCCAGAGAGTCCTGTCCTCTTGCCAATCATCAATAAAGTATGCTTATGCTGTGACATCGGCCTCTGGCCAACAACCTCTCCAGTAGATATAAATCTTGCACCAATTTTCTTTGCATACTTTTCTGCGCTCTTTAGCATATACATGTGGCAATCCACACATGGATTAATATTTTTTCCATATCCATGGTTTGGATGTCTAACTAACCTTACATAATCAGAGCCTAGTTCAATCACCTTAAGTTTAATATTTAGAATTCTAGCCAGATGCTTTATTCTTTTAGTAGATTCAGGTTCAAAAAAAGGGCTATGAAAGTAAACTGCTACTATTTGTATTCCCTGCTTCTGCACAAGCTTGATTGCCAAGGCAGAATCCAGGCCTCCTGAAAATAGGGCAACTGCTTTCATATACTGCAAGAATAATTCCCGCCTTTTAAACCTTTCTACACACCAAAAAGCTTTTATATATTAGTTCAAAGATAAATAATAACATGCTAGACATTAACTTGTTCAGGGAAAAACCTGAGATAATCAAGAAAAACCTCAGAAAGAGAAAGATGCTTGACAAGGTCAAGTGGGTAGATGAGGTTGCAAAGTATGATGCTGACTACAGGAAGCTTTTGTACAAGGTACAGGAGCTAAGGCACAAGAGAAATGTTGCCAGTGATGAGATTAACCAGCTCAAGAAGCAGGGCAAGGATATTTCAAAGAGAATAAAGGAAATCAAGGAGATTCCTGTAAAAATTAAAGAGGTTGAGGATAAAGTTAATGAGCTCAAGAAAAAGATATTTGATTATATGATGGGAATTCCTAACCTTATGGATGAGTCTGTGCCTATTGGCAAGGATGATTCTGACAATGTTCTTGTAAGGAAATGGGGCAAGCTTCCAAAGTTCAGCTTTGAGGTACAGAACCATGTTGAGCTGCTTGAAGGATTAGGCATAGCTGATTTTGAAAGAAGTGCAAAGATATCTGGCAAAGGATTCTTTATACTAAAAGGGAACCTTGCACTGCTTGACTTTGCGCTTATGAAGTTTGCAATTGATTCTCTTTGCAAGAAAGGCTTTACACTTATATCACCCCCATTCATGATGAGGCGCAAGCCATACGAGGGAGTGGTTGATTTGTCTGACTTTGAGACAATGATGTATAAAATAGAAAATGAAGACCTTTATTTGATTGCAACCTCTGAGCATCCAATTGCAGGGATGCATATGGATGAGGTTATGAATTATGAAAAGCTTCCCATAAAATATGCTGGAATAAGCACTAATTTCAGGAAAGAGATTGGCTCGCATGGTGTTGATGAAAAGGGCTTGTTCAGGATACATCAGTTCAACAAGGTTGAGCAGTTTGTGTTCTGCATGCCAGAAGATTCAAAGAAGATTCATGAGGAGCTTATCTCAAATGCTGAAGATATCATGAAAAAGCTCAACATACCATATCGTGTTGTCAACATATGCACAGGTGACCTGGGTAACATAGCATCAAAAAAATATGATATTGAAGCATGGATGCCAAACGAGAAAAAATACAAGGAAGTTGTCTCATGCTCAAATTGCACAGATTATCAGGCTCGCAGACTGAATATTCGGTATGACAAGCAAGGTTCGCGTGATTTTGTGCATACCCTGAACAGCACAGCTATTGCTACTTCGAGGATGATGAGAGCTGTTGTTGAGAATTATCAGCAAAAGGACGGCTCTATTAAGGTTCCAACTGTTTTACAGCCATACATGCTTGGCTTGAAAAAAATAGAAAGATTAAAATAGGTAAATTACCATTTAGATTAAAAAAAGAGGTGTACAATGGCTAAGATATCTGGAAAAATCTACGTTGTAGTCGGTCTTGCTGTTATTCTTCTATCTTATCTTGTCAACATGACAAGGGATGAAAAGTCATTTACCCTTTTCATGTTCATTGGTGGATTGTTTATCCTTATTGGCATTGTGAAAGAGGTTATCAGCAGCAGGAAGAGTTCACATGCACATGAGACGCACCTTCATCATGGCACACATAATCCAAGCAAAAAGCAGCTGAAAGCCCACCACACCAGAAGGCCAGTTCAGAGAGAACTGGAATATTGCAGGAACTGCGGCACTGCGGTTAACCACCATGATAATTTCTGCCCGCACTGTGGCAACAGGGTTAGATAGAATCAGGTTTTTCTGAATAACTTAAGATAACTTTTTCTTACAACCATCTTATTTAAGTAAGTTTCTTGAGGTTTTAGTTTTTGTTCGCAAACGCATACCAGCCGGTGAACACAGCAAGTATTGCGCTTATGATTAACCGGCGCAGGGCACGTGCGCAAACCTGGTTATTGGTTATGCACAGTATGTAGTAAAAGGCGAAGATAAAAGTAAGGAAAACAAACCATGCAAACAACATGTTTCTGTATTTGAAGACCATACACACATGCGTGTATAAGTTTGTATATAGAATTTTCGGTTTTACAGCTCACGCTAATTCTTAAAAATATGAAAAAAAAGAAAACCACGCATAGAGGTTGACTACACATTTAATGAATGGATTGTTGGGGACTGCATGCTGAATACCTCGTTGCCTTGGTACTTACACATCAGTTCCATTAAACGGATGTTCTATCCGTATCCTAAGATGTCTCTTTTCGAGGTATGCTTCGTGCTTAGATGCTTTCAGCACTTATCACTTAAGGCGTAGCTGCCCGGCCTACCTTATCAGATAACCGGTCGACCAGAGGCCTCGAACCTTCGTTCCTCTCGTACTAGAAGATCCTTCCCCTCAGACATCGAACACTCCCAGTAGATATTAAACAAACTGTCTCACAACGTTCTGAACCCAGCTCACGATCCCTTTTGATGGGTGAACACCCCCACCCTTGGACGCTTCTGCACGTCCAGGATAGGAAGAGCCGACATCGATGTAGCAAACCGCGCCGTCGATAGGAGCTCTCGGGCGCGACAACTCTGTTATCCCCGGAGTAACTTTTTGGTCATCTCTGACCCCCATCAAGGAGGTACAGAGGTTCGCTAAGCCAAACTTTCGTTTTTGGATTCCGTCTTATTAAGAATCCAATTAGGCTGGCTTTTGCCTTTGCACTCTTCACCGGATTTCCAACCCGGTTGAGCCAACCTTTGGGCCCTACTGATACCATTTCAGCAGGGTGCCACCCCAGCCAAACTGTCCACCAATTGATGTCCCGCTTGCGCGGTAAGCAACGTAAACATTGTAGGATGGTGTTTCATTGTTGTCTATTCACGAACTAGCGTCCGTAACATAACGACTCCCATCTACGCTGTACAACAAAACCCACATTGCAACAACAGGCTACAGTAAAGTTTCACGGGGTCTTCACTTCCCACTGGAAGTCCCTGGCCTTTGCACCAGGAAAGAGAGTTCGGAGGAATCTAATTGGGGACAGTGGAGATCTCGTTACGCCATTCATGCAGGCCGTCATTCAAACGGCAAGGCATTTCGCTCACACCTGTTACTTTCCCTCGAAGATGAGGTACTGACCTTCCTAAGAAGGCGGACATATATTTCTACACACGAAGAAATCGTAGATTTCTTGTGTCCAAATCAAAGATTTGGATGCCTCCACTAGTCGCCTAGTGGGTCGGACTATATCATCACTTCCTAAGAAGTGTCTGGCGTATAGTCTCTGAGGATACTTCTCATAAAGAAGTCTTTCCTGCTGATTATCTCTCTACAGGAATTTTTAGGGTTCGCTGTCATGTCACCACAACAGTAGCCTATCCTGCTTCAACAAGACGTTCCAGCATATGGCCAGATTTTACTAAGGCAACACGTTCACCTTAAGAGAGTTATAGTTACCCCCGCCGTTTACCAGCTCTTCGCTCCCTTGAACAGGAGTTTTAAGTACTAGCACTGGGCAGACGTCACCTTCTGTACGCATCCTTACGGACTAGCAGAAGGTTAAGTTTTTGTTAAACAGTCGGATCCCCTTAGTCACTGCGTCCTGCAATCGCAGCCATATGGCAACAACTGCAGGAACCCCTTAAACCGAAGTTACAGGGCTAATTTGCCGAATTCCCTCAATTAGATTTATCCTTCACACTTTAGGCTTCTCACCTAGGGGCACCTGTGCCGGTTCTGGGTATAGTTACTAAAGATTTTTTCCAGTTCCCTTTTCATTGGATCCAGGCATCAGCTGAATACGCCTTAAGACGTACTGTTCTGAGCTTTAATCGAGTTCTCATCGTTACGATTCTCCCTCAATTTATGCTCATTAACACAACAGATAAGTTGTGTCAACCTAGCCCGAAACGTCAGAAACTGGACTTGCGTTGCCGCACATACTAAAGCAGTACAGGAATATTAACCTGTTTCCCTTTCCCTTTGCTCAATTAAGAACTTGGTTAGGATTAACTAACCCTTGACTGATCTGCATTGTCAAGGAACCCTTGCCCTTTCAGCGACAGAGATTCTCACTCTGCTATGATCCTACTACCGCCAGGATTCTTATTTCTACCAGGTTCGCATTCCCTCGCGGAAATGTTTCTGCCCTGGCAGAACACCTACCTACCGCTCATCTTTTAGATGGCCAACAGTATCGGTAACTAACTTAGCCCCGTCCATTTTCAGGACCTACAACCTTGACAAGTAAGCTGTTACGCACTTATTATAGGGTGGCTGCTTCTAAGCCAACCTCCTCGCTGTCTGAGGCTATAGACACCTTTCACCCTTTAACACTTAGTTAGTATTTAGGGACCTTAACTGTTGTCTGGGTTGTTCCCCTTTCGGAACCCAAGCTTACCCCGGGCCCCCGTCTCCGAAGGTCTACAATACTATCATATTTGGAGTTGGAAAGAAGACCGACCAGTTTCCCGGCCTAAATCCCCAATCCGTAGCTCTACCATGATAGTTATCTCGCTTCAGGCTTGACTACGGCCAACTTTGGTAGGAACCAGCTATCTCCGAGCTCGATTAGCATTTCACCCCTAACCCCAAGTTAGAAGAACACTTGTCCGTAGAACCTCTTCAGGCCTCCACAAGGTGTTACCCCTGCTTCACCTTACTCAGGGCTAGATCGCTCGGTTTCGGGTTGTATCCAAGTGACTTAAGGCGCTTTAACACCCAGCCCCTCGTAAACTGCGGGCTTTTTGGTTTCCCTTAGAATTCTCCATGTATAAGATTATTCTCGCCACTTAGATAAACTCCCTGGCACGTTATTCGAAACGCACGGCAGAACACCGAAGTGCCCTACCCCACAATGACTATTAGGTTTCAGGTTCTTTTAACTCCCTGCTAAGGGTGCTTTTCAACGTTCCCTCACGGTACTATTCGCTATCGGACTTAAGATGTATTTAGGGTTAGAAGTTGATGCCTCCCAAATTCCTGCCTGATTTCCAACAGACAGTACTCACGAAATCCACCAAATCCTTCCTGATTTCTCCTACGGGACTTTCACCCTCTATGGTCCTCTGTTCCAAGAGAGTTTGGATCACCAGGTTAGGATATAAAGGCGGCTCAACACCACATCTCCTTTTCCTTACGGAAAGGATTCAGTTTGCCCTACGCTGTTTTCAGTCGCTCTTACTAACAGCATCTCAATTGATTTCTTTTCCTGCAGGTACTAAGACGTTTCAATTCCCTGCGTTTACCCATCCTTACGGATTCAATGAAGAAGTCTCATTCGGAAATCTCTGGTTCAAAGTGTACATACCACTCGCCAGAGCATTCTGTAGTTAGTCACATCCTTCTTCGGCATCTTAAGCCAAGTCATCCACCTAATAGTTTACCTAAAATGTGTAGTCATTCTATGCGTGGTCTCATAAATAGAATAGTCATCCCATCTTAACCAAGATTTGGTATGGCTTAGATACCAAATCCAAACTGTGAATTGATAAATCTGATTTGTGAAATAATGCAAAAATAATCCCGACTTCATCGAGATTATTGAGCAATCAAAAACCCAAAATTCCGACTTCATCGAAATTTAGGTTTTCTTGAATGGACCCGTCGGGATTCGAACCCGAGGCCCCCGCCTTGCAAGGGCGATGCTCTACCAGACTGAGCTACGGGCCCATAAACATGAAACCCGTGTTCAAGCCACGAGCATGCTGAAAAAAATATGAGTAGAACAGTTCAACACCATCATGAGAAATTCATGAAAATAAAAAGGAGGTGATCCAGCCGCAGGTTCCCCTACGGCTACCTTGTGACGACTTAACCTATCTTACTGGGCTTAGGTTCGAGCCAATCAAAAAACTGGGCCTCACCTAAACTCTGCTCGAGTGGTTTGACGGGCGGTGTGTACAAGGAGCAGGGACATATTCACCGGAAACTGTTGACTTCCGATTACTAGGGATTCCATCGTCATGAGGACGAGTTACAGTCCTCAATCTGGACTAAGATAGGGTTTAGAGGTTTAACTTCCCCTTTCGGGGTCGTATCCCATTGTCCCTACCATTGTTGCGCGCGTGTAGCCCAGAGGATTCGGAGCATACAGACCTACCGTAGCCTGCACCTTCCTCCTTGTTTCCAAGGCAGTCCCTACAATGTGCTCAATCCCAGGATCTGGTTGTTAGCAATTGTAGGTACAGGTCTCGCTCGTTGCCAGACTTAGCTGGACACCTCACGGCACGAGCTGACGGCGGCCATGCACTACCTCTCGGCTCGTTAAGTAAGCCCTTTAGACTGACTTTCATCCTGCCGTCGCCCCTGGTAAAATTCTCTGTGTTGAATTAGATTAAACCGCACGCCGCACCCCTTGTGGTGCTCCCCCGCCAATTCCTTTAAGTTTCAGTCTTGCGACCATACTTCCCAGGTGGCGAGCTTAATGCCTTCGCTTCGACACTGCACATTCACGAAGAATGTGCAACACCTAGCTCGCAGCGTTTACGGCCAGGACTACTCGGGTAATTAGCGAGCAAGTCAACATTATTCGCTTCTTTCCTCAACTCACAAAGTAATGATTATTGCAATCTTGCGAGCTAATTCCAGAAGTTATCTGAAAGATGACTTCTCGTATCTAATCCGGATTGCTCCCCTGGCTTTCGTCCCTCACCGTCAGACCCGTTCTAGTTAGGCGCCTTCGCCACTGGTAGTCTACAAAGGATTATAGCATTTTACCGCTCCCCCAAGCATACTCCTAACTCCTCCCGGTCTCAAGTTCAGCAGTGTCTTCTGCACGCTATTGGGTTGAGCCCAACAATTTCACAGAAGATTTACTAAACCGGCTACGAACGCTTTAGACCCAATAAATGCGGTCCCCACTCGTGGCGCTGGTGTTACCGCGGCTGCTGGCACCAGTCTTACCCACCACTTATTCGCCAAAGTATTTGCCTTTGGCAAAAGCCTATACATAGTATAAGCACTCTGGATTCCCCTATCACACTTTCGTGCATTGTAAAGGTTTCGCGCCTGCTGCACCCCGTAGGGCTAGGACCAGTATCTCAGTGTCCTTCTCGGGGCTACCTCTCTCAAGGCCCCTACGGATTTTCGGTTTGGTGGGCCATTACCCCGCCAACAGCCTAATCCGCCGCCGTCCCATCCTTATGCGTTGCCTTTCAGGGAAAGTACATTCCAGTATCAATCCCCCATCCGGTGTTAGCCTCAGTTTCCCAAGGTTATCCCAGACATAAGGGCAGGTTATCGACGTGTTACTGAGCATTCTGCCGGTGCTCCGAAGAGCCCCCGGACTTGCATGGCTAAATCGAATCCAGATAGCAGCAACCTCCCGCAGGATCAACGGGTATTGCATGGTCTAAAAGGAATTTTTAGGTTAAAAATTTTCAGGTTGAACTGTTCTACATCATACTCAATAATAAATATCAAGTACTCACATCTCAAATAAATCTCAGAAAATTGTTTTTTGGTGGCGATTCTTTTATTTGAGAGAATAAAATGAAAAAATTAGAGGTTTATAAAACTTTCGATATAATCCGAGGATTATACCGATTAAGGACATAAGCCAAGACCAATTGGAATGATTCCCTTAACAACTAAGATCATCAAGACAATCCCCAGCACCAACCCCACCATAAGTCCTATAAAAGCTGGATGATGGATAAAACCCTTTTTTCCAAGCATGAATATCACCTCTATATGGTTATCTCTGTGATTGCTTATATATAAATCTTTTGTTAGAACTATTTCTTAGCTCGCTTACGCTTCTCTTTCTTCATGCGCTTACGCTGCCATTTCCAGCGCATCTGGCCTTTCTTTTTCCATCTTCGCGAGCTTCTTTTCATATTATAACCTAATTCCAAACACTTTCTTTGATAGGAAACTCAATCTATTTAAAAAGATTATGTTTGTAGGGGCCTTTACCTTGTCAAAAAGAGCATTAAATACAACATAACTTATTGTGATTCCAGCTGCAAACATCAGCCTCTCCATTGCTGTTATTGGGATTAAAGCCACCCACTGGCCAGCGGTCATCGGAACTGTGTAGAGGAAAGCAACTGCCCCGATAGAGTGCGCAGTAAAGGTTGCTCCAAGGCTTCTCAGGAACAGATTTTTATTTTTTGTGAATGCAATCACAATTGGAATCAGCCAGAACAATGAATAAACCCAAGCCTGTTTTCCAATAGGGTGTGCAATAAAAAACAGCATTGCAATTGCTGGGATTATTGCGCTCAGCTTTATTTTCTTAGCTCCAAAGTACCATGCTGCAAACAGCATAGGTGTCAATCTAATAATATTAATGAATGAAAAAGCCTTGCCAACAATCAGCATCCCTGCAAGCTCAGCTCCAAGTACAGAGATAATTCCAAAAATTGGACCAAGGAATGAGCCAGCAATAGGGCCAAAGAACTGGAACAATGTGAGGTACTGCTGGTCTGCTCCGACCAATGCAGAAAAGTTTATCTGCTTTGCAATCAGAGCCAAAACTCCAAATAGCACAATAAACATAATTCTTTTTTTTGTAAATATTTTTCTGAAATCCACAATTTTCACCAGAATAAAATAAAAATGTGCTTATTTATAAAGCTTTTCCTTGGTCTGATGCTGGTTCATTTACATATGTGTAGTAATCGCAGCATTCAGTCAAGGTCATTGGTGGAGCGTTTATAATTTCAAATAAGATATCAACCAGTTCAATCTTTATCTCTGGAAACTTATTGGTTATCTCCTCACTTGTCTGCCCGGTGATGTCATAGTTTTTCTTATTAGGGTTATTCACATCCGGTATCCAATACATTGAGTTTGGAAGATACACCTTTGAGATTTTAATATCTTCTAATTTCAGCTCCTTAATTTTTGAGATGATATCCTGGCTTGTTATTGATGTCATAAAGTCAACCGAACCTCCTGAAATATTCTTGATAGGAATCAGCTGTGCTTTCTTGCCTTTCATGATTTCTCTGAGCACAGGATAAACCCCCTCTGAACAAAAAACAAACTCATTGTCCTGGAAATCGTACTGATTAAGTTGTCTGGCTAGTATCTCCCTGTATTTCCAAGCATACATTCTTGAATCTGGAACAACACCGATGTGTTTTATATTGGGAAACATACCCTTATTTTCATTAAGGAATTGAATTGTCTCTTTCAAATCGGTGTAGCTTTTTTCTGCATATTCTTTTACAATTTCATCATCATACTTGGTGTACAATAATTTATGAATCACAACCTGTAGGTCTATTTTTCCTATGCGGTTTATTTCCTGCAAATCACTTAAGGTCTGTTGCTTGCTGAAGTGAAAAATCATAGCTGCTGATTTGTATGTACAACGTAGGATTTTCCGCAGCACCTCATTTTTGCCGTAATGAGTCATAAGCTCTCTCTTGATTTTTTCATTAAATGTAATTACAGAAAGCCACACACCAAAGTATCCTTTATACTTGTCAAAGAGCTCTTTAAATAGGGAAGGGTCAACCTTAAACCCTGTAGTGTAGATCATAAAAAGATTAGTATGGCCCCTGCCTTTGTTAAGTTCCATGATTTTTATTATCTGCTCCCTTGTCAGCCCCATGTGGAAAAAATCACAGGTGGCGCCATGCCTGACTATTTGATTTTCATATAAATAAAGTCCTGTTGTACATAAACCATTGGAATTTTTTGGCAGGTTTTCCA
>JAFCCF010000001.1 GCA_017610325.1 Candidatus Aminicenantota bacterium
AAATTTGCGTTTCTTAAGCTAATCTTAATTGGATTTGCATTTCTGTTCCCGCTGCTGTGGTTTATTGTATTGGCACCGGTTTATACCATTGCAGTTTTGATGTCTATACGCAAGGTCAGGAAGATGGCTGCAGGCAGTGGTGCTACAGGTGCTGGCGCTACAGCAGCTAGAAGGCCAGGCTCTGCAGGAATCCAGATAAAAAACGTGCTCCAGCCTGCAGGTCATGTTAATACCCTGGTTGTTATAATCATCCTAATTATGCTTATCCTCGCAATTGGACTTCCGCTTCTTGCCAGGTATGGCGGCGGGTTTGAAGGTTTGGTTGGCAAGAGTGTAAAGGCGGTATCAGTAAGCACTGCAAAGGGAACCCTGTGGCTCAAGGAGAATAATCCAATCAGATGGGTACAGGATTTCTGGAAAAAGACATACCACTATGCAACAGGAGGCATATATGAAGGTGAGGTAGAGGAGAACCGATATGAACGGCTGGGGGTCTATATTGAAGATATTGAGGCTTCAGATCCGGAGTTTTATGAAGATGAGGAGATTATTGTGTGGGGTGTGCTCAAGGCATTTACCCTTGACAAACCGATTAACATATCGCTTAAATGTAATATTGGCGACACCCCTGCAGATGATATGAGTCCGCGAGGTGGTGAGATAAATGTTTTAACATTTGAAGAAGCTTACCTTGAATGCAAGTGGAACAAGGATACGGTTTATAATAACATAAAGGCAGGTGCAAAGGTAGCTACATTTAATGCGATCTATAATTTCAAGACAATGTCATATGTAAAATCCTATTTCATGGACGAGGAACGGCTAAGGTCAATGCGTAGGGGAGAGATTGATGTTCTGGAGGAATATGGCATTGATGACAAATTTCCTATTGCGGTGTATACAAACGGACCTGTGAAGATAGGTATGCAAACACGGGAAACACTACCAATTGGAATCTCTGATGATGTCGCTGAACTAAGGGAAGCATTTGTAATCGGAATCACACTTGAAAATAGATGGAAGGGGCAAATTAAGAATGTGTCAAGGCTTGAGATGCAATTGCCTGACAGCCTCTCAATACATCATTGTGACCACCTTGTAAAAGACCCGGTTCCTGCAGATGAGCCAGGCTATATGGTGTATGAGCTTGACCTTGATAAGATGAGCGCAAGAAAGCGGAACAAGTTTGAGAATATTAAATTGTTCCAGTCATGGAAATGCTGGATTGATGTTGCAGACAGGGACAAACTGCTTGGTGCAACCCCTATCTCGACAAAATACATAAGATTAACTGCAACTTATGAATACAAAACATTTGAATCAAAGGTAGTGTATGTGAGGGCCCTTGACAAGGACGAGACACCGGGTGTTAGCGGCACATCAACATATACGAGGGGCTGTTGCCAAGTTAGTACAGGTAAGTGCAACAGGGATGCAAGCAGTTGTGACACAACAAAGGTATCCAGAGAGGGGTTCTGTGGCAATGAAGGTTTATGTTTAGATTGTGTTGATGTGTGCAATGCCCAGACACAATGTCCTTCAGGTGGGGTTGGACTTGTTGATTATGGCTGGTGCTGTCAGCAGGAATGTGACTCTGGCAGCCTGCTGAATGAAGGGGCTGGTTATTTTGATGATAGTATTACTGATTCAACTTACTTGGGCCTTTACATTAGTGATACAGAAATGGAGAAGAGGCTTACTCCGCTTGTGCTTTCTGAAGCAAAGCAGAAGAATGTGGATTATTTTCTGATTAAGGCCCTTATCCAAAGGGAGAGCAGCTGGGACGCAAGCAAGATTGGATACAAAATCAAGGAATGTACTGAGGCAAAAAATGTTCCAGCGGGGGTTTGTGATAGGTCAGATAAATTTGTGTTTGTTGATGAACAGGATAATTATATTGACCAAACCCTATCAGAAAAGGTAAAAGCAGAGGGAATCAAACAATCTTATGGAATCAGCCAGATGAAATTGAGCACTGCAAACAAAATGGGTTGTGATATTGGACAGATTCAAAAGCTTGATGCTGAGGAAGGTATTCGATGTAGTGTGACATATCTACAGTATATTATAAAATACCTAAGGGATAATGATATAACAATCAGTATTGAGAATATTGCAGCTGCATACAATGCAGGTGAGGGTGCTGTTAAAGAGCATAATGGTGTGCCACCATATGCCCAGACAGAAACCCACGTTGTTAATGTGGTGGTGAATTATAATAAACTTAAGAGCCAAGTAAGTGTATGAAGATGAAAACAGATTATATTATATTAATGATAACTGTTGCTGTGCTTATCCTTGCAGGCTGTGGTAGCAGCGACAATAGACCATTGACAGACATTAATATATTCACGGGCACCAAAGGCCTTGAGATGGAATTTATGAAGAATGCGCCGCCGCCAACTGCATTTGAAGATGGGGTGTTTGAAGTTGGCGTTTTCCTTAATAACAAAGGCATATACCATATTGAAAATGGAGTGGTTGTGCTTACATTAGAAGAAGATTATATGGAGTCTGTTGACAACAGGGACAGTCTAAGATTTATGCTGGTGGGGAAAGAACCATATAACCCCCTTGGTGAGGGGGACTTTTATACATTTAAGGTCAAGGCAAAGAAGCTTGAGCCCTTGAGCCAGATTCATACAAGCAATGTGTTGGTGACTGCATGCTATGATTACCAGACCTGGGCAACTCCAACTGTATGTGTTGACCCAGATATATATAATGTGAATCCTGAAAAAAAAGCGTGCCAGATGCAGGACATCACAATGTCCAGCCAAGGTTCGCCAGTAGCTGTAACAAAAATAGAAGTAAGGATGATGCCGGAGGATGACATGCTTAAACCGTGGTTCAGGATATTTGTAGAAAATAGGGGAGATGGGGAGGTTTTTGATGTTAACAGGGTAAATGCAGTGTGTGGCTCAGGCAGTCTGGATCACCGGGACTGGAACACAATCTATGCTAAAGCTTATCTTGGAAAGAATGAGCTGACATGCAAGCCAAATCCACTAAGGCTGAAGAACAGGGAAGATTATGTGCTGTGTCAATATGCTGGGGGGATTGACAGAGGAAATACAGCTTATTCAACCCTGTTGAGCATATTCCTGGATTATGGTTATACCTCTTCAATCTCGCAGGAAGTTATGATAAATAAAGAGATTACTATTTAAAGTGTAATTACTTATAAGTGGTGCAAAATAGAAAGATTTAAATACTATTTCTATATTAGTGGCTTTAAGATGGTGGTAATTTTGAGTCTAGTCAACAAGGTTAAAAGATTATGGGAAAATAATGTAAAAAAGAGACTAGACAAAGCACTCATTAAGAGGGTTAAGTTTAGGTATAAATCAGGAAAACTTAACAAATTGCTACAAGATATTTCTCCAAATTATCAGATTCTCAATGAAAACACAACTGAAGATAAAGCCCTCAAGAATCTATGCATGGCCCGTAGGCTGTATACCCACCCTCTATTTGATATTCTGCTTGGAACCCAAGTATTCCCAATGCAGAATAATTATATTGTTGAGCCCATAAATCACTGGATTAGTTATGGTGGGGAGTTCCCAGCAGCTCAACCGGGCCAGAGAATTGCGCACGTTGCTACTCCTGGTGTTACAAGGGGGGTATTTACACAAAATATTGAAGATGCAAGCAAAGATTTAAAGCGGTATTTAGGAAGGCGTGCGCCAGTAAATAGGGGTTTGGATAATATTCTTGCTGAAATCAAAAATGCAAGATATGATAAGGGGCATGGAAAAATATTGTATCGCCAGCTCACGCCAGAGGTCCGGAACCTAATCCCAAATCTCCGGCAGGCTGAACGAATTGGTGCTGGTGATGATTATATACCTGCAAGGCAGGAAGAGTTTCTTAATAGGATAACTTGTGCTGTGGGTGTGCTTGATAACTATGTAAGTGACCTAGTTCAGAACAACATCGGCGGCGGTGGTGACCTGGCTTTCCTTGTTAATGATTTCACAAGTGCCCCATACTTGATTGGTCCTCAGAATCAACAAAGAAATGCACACATAGAAAGATTTAACATCAGCAACATAAAAAAAGATACGCTAAAAAATGGAATTATTGTAAGCTCGCTCGGAAGACGTAATTTAAGAAAAGCGGTTTACATAAGGGAACAGCGCTCAGCAAAGATTATGGAAATCCTGATTAGACATTTGATTACAGATCAAGATACAAGTGATGAGAAGTTAGAAATGATTAAAGAAAACCTGGATAATGCTGTTGCTGGAAACATAAATGCTGCAAATATTGCCAATGATACCTACAATGCCGTTTTTAACGCAAATGAAATTAATGATGTTGAGGCACACCTTCAAGATGAAGGCGATTCCGAGGATCATGTTCGTCATCTCATGAAAAAGTATGTAGTAAATGAGCGAAAGATGAGGGAATTAAATAAGTATCTTAAAAGGGGGGAGGGCAAGCAAAGGGACCTTCTCCACAGGATCAAAAGTAAGGTATTAGATGAGGCAGCTATGAGACGGGGTTTTAACAGGTACCCTGTAAATCAGCCAGGGCAGCCTGCCCAATATATGAATTTCCCAACAACGGGCCAAATAATGCGCGAGTTCAATACATACATTAACTGGGTGTATAACGGGAGTGACACTCCACAACCAATAACACTGGTAGACGAAAGTAGGGATGTTCAAAGAGCAAAAGATTATGTGCTTAACAAGATTCACAAGAAAGGTAACATCTTCTCGGTTTTTAAGAAAAAGAAAGATATAGCCAGGGATAATCTGATAATGGATATGTTTTCACATTATAAGACAGTTCATAATTGGGGGGCTCAGCAAAATGATCAGACCAGTCCAGAAAAATATCTTAAGGAACTTAACAAGATTAAGAATCCGATAACCAAAGATATGAAGATTGAGGAGATGTATGATCGGGTATGTCACAGCCATGCTGCAATTGCAGCTCACCCAGACCCAAATGTAAGGGATAACTTAACAAAATGGTCAAAGGCATTCATAGGCCTGTACAAGATTAATAAGGCACTTGAAAGGATGTAATTCTTTCTTCTAATTTTTATTCTTATTTCCGAAAGTTTTATATAACAGTAATTGAATAGTCTATCCCGGTGAGTGAATAAAAATGAGGCGAGAATACCTGATGTTTCTAGCGATTGTAATAGTATTGCTGCTCACAGTTGGCTGTGGCAGAACATCACAACGGGGAGAAGAAGGGTTTATGTGGTATAGAACAGGCTCCCAGGGATTGGAGATGAACTTAATGCACAGCAGTCCGCAGCCAGTTATCTATGAGGGAGACACCTTAACAGTTTCCCTGGAGATGTGGAACAAGGGAACAAGCCCAATCACACTTGGCCAGATATGGTACACAGGATATGACCGCAGCATCATCCCAAATTATGGAACAAGCGGCACAGGAGACTTGCCAGTGTTTGAAAATTTCCAGATTCTTGACTATAGAGACCAGTATAATAATGAAGGGGGAGTGACGTACCTTGACAGAAAATCAGGGGACATATACCTTCCAATTGGAACTGCGCGGTATCCCTTTAGGTTCATGGTATATGCGTGCTATGATTACCAGACAATTGCACCTACTGCAATCTGTATTGATCCAGAGCCATGGCGAACTAATTATGATAAACCATGCATTGCAGTAGATGTTGGTGGCGGCACACAGGGTGCGCCAGTTGCAGTAACTCATATTGACCAGGAGACCACATCAGATTCTATAAGGTTTAAGATAAGCATTTCAAATGTTGGCGGAGGGACTGTTGTTGACCAGCTTTACACAACAAGCAAGTGTCCGACATCTTTCCTGCCGTCAGACCTTGACAAGGTTTATCTGGATTATGTCACGCTTTCAGACCTGGATATAACCGGCACTTGTAAGCCCCAGAGTCCAATAAGGCTGAATGCTGGCACAGGTTATGTTTATTGTGAGGCCCCATTACCTGTCGGGCCTGCTTTCAAGACCATCCTTGAGGTTGGTTTAAGTTATGGTTACAAACAAGCTATTTCAAAAGAGATTGAAATAAGAAGCATTTAAAGGAGGTTTTTCAAAATGAAGGTATATAAAGTTATATTCTTTTTGATTGCTAGCTTGATTCTTGTTATTAGCACTGGTTGTAGCAGTAATAAGCAGGGTCCTGTGTTAGGAACAACGCCATTCCTTGGCGGAACAAACGGGGTGTTGATTAACTTTGCACCGAATGCACCGCCAGAGGCAGTATACGACGGCGGACAATATGCCTTTGACATTGATGTCAAGTTAAAGAACGCAGGAGAGACCTTTATCGCAAAAGAGAACATCAGAGTTAAGATAAGCGGCATCCATCCGCCAGACTTTGGTAAGACCTCAGCTGACCTTATCACAAATCCTGATGAGGACCTTGAACCAACCAGGAAGATTAGCTCAGGTGAGACTGTTGAGGGTACTGAAGCGCATGTGTTGTTTGAAGGCCTGAATTATCTGAGGAACCTTAGCGGAAATAATAATTTTCCAATTAGGGCAGAAGTCTGCTATTTGTATAAAACACTGGCAAACAGTAAGATGTGTGTTAGGGAGAACATGATTGATATGACCAAACCAGGTGTTTGTGTTGTTAATGAAGCAAAGGTGGTTTACTCATCTAGGGCGCCAGTGCAGATTGTTTCCTTTAAGGAAACTGCAATGGGCAGGAACAAGATGATGATGGAGATTGCCATCAGGCATGATGGTAATGGTAGGATATTTGCAAAGGGAACCACGTGCGATTCCTCGCTCACAAACAGGGATAAGGTATGGGTTAATGTCAAGTCTGATCTGGCTGGCCTTAAGTGTTCCGGCCTAAGCGGGGGTACAGACACAAGCGGTTATGCCAAGCTATACAATGGGGAAGTTGTCATGACGTGCACACAACAGACCGATACCCAAACTGACTTTGAGAAGATTGTAGAGATAGAGCTTGAGTATGACTACGAAGACGACAAGACTGTTGACATACTTGTAAGAGAAAGCGAATAAGCAATTTTTCTTTTTTATTTCTCTTTTTATTTTACTTTTGTAAACTGTGCTAGAAGTGCTTCTAGTTGCACAAACTCGTCCGAACCTTCGGTCATCCTAAATTCTATCTCGCCGCACTTGTCAACCAGTATTGGCTTGTGCTTGCTGTCAATCTCCAGGTTCCAAACCTCTTGCTGAATCTGTTTGATGACATCGGTGCCGCTTAGGCCATACTTCAACATTGTATCCAGGAGCTTGTCCCTTGCCTCCTTGAACCGGTTGTTAATGGCAAGCATTAGCACGTCCCGTATTTCCTTTGGCTTTGCAACAGAAACGAGAGAATAAACCACCTCTTCTGTAATATTTGGACCTAGAGCTGCACAGCTCTGGAGGATGTTTTCAACCCTCCTACAATCGCCTGAACTCGCCTCAAACAAGGCATCTTTTGCTTTTTCATTAATTTTGAGGCGTTCCTCTTTTGCAATCTTTTCAATGATTTCATAAACATCCTTTCTTTCAAGCGGCTTGAACCTAAATATAGTACACCTGCTCTGGATTGGGTCGATTATTTTTGAGCTGTAATTTGCAGAGAGGATGAATCTTGTTGTCTGTGCGAAGTTTTCCATGGTTCGCCTGAGTGCCTGCTGCGCTTCTTTTGTCAGTGCATCACATTCATCGAGAAATATAATCTTAAATGGTACATTGCCGATGGACCTTGTTCTCGCAAAGTCCTTTACCTTATTGCGAACAACATCGATGCCGCGCTCATCAGAAGCATTGAGCTCAAGAAAATTCTGCCGCCAGGTTTCCTTAAATAGCTTTTTTGTTATAACTAATGCAAGTGATGACTTACCAACGCCGGCTGGCCCAGCAAAAAGAAGATGTGGCATGTTTTTTTGCTTCACAAATGCCCTGACACCTTTCACAACATTTTTCTGTCCCTTAACCTCATCAAAATCGTGTGGCCTATATTTTTCTGTCCAAATTCCTTCGGTCATGATAAAAAAAGGAATAGTCTTTACTTTAAATAAGTTGCTAAAAGGCAAAGAATCAGATGATGTCTTCTTCTGCAATGACCAAGAAGTCGCCCATTGCAATCACTGCGCTGAATGGGATAAGTATGTGCCCTTCCTTGTCCTTTTCCAGCTCAAGCTTTTCAGTGTATGGTGTGGGATTTGCAAGAATTATATGAATCAGTTCTCCGCTTCTGGTTTCAAAAATTATGTCGCCAACCTCACCAAATCTTTTACCTGTTTTACTTACAACAGTTTTTCCAATGAGTTGTTTTGAGAATTTTTTTTCGTCTTCTGCCATTTTATCAACCACCGTAGAATAATAATTGTATCTTAAGTAGTATATAAATTTTTTGTTTTTATATTCGGGGGAGTTCCAGTGGAAATAACCGGGGCGTGATAGGTGAAACCTATATAAATCAAAGAACCTATTTAAAAACAAAAGTCTTTATAAATGAATTCGATATTCTTAGTTAAATAAGAGTTACTTTTCCATAAATGGGGGTGTGAGAATGGCTAAAGCAAAGAAATCTAGTGATAAGGCAAAGAAATCTGAAGCAGTCAATGATGGGAAGAAATCTATTGAAGTTGTCAATATAGTGGTTAGTACTTCTTTGGGGCACGATATTCCGTTGGAAAAGATGGCAGCAACCTTGTCTAACACAGAATACAATCCTGAACAGTTTCCTGGGCTAGTAATACGGGTAAAGGACCCAAAAACCTCAGCGCTGGTCTTCAGTTCAGGTAAAGTCGTCTGTACTGGTGCAAGAACAATGGAAAATGTGCGTGAGAGCATCAAGAAAATTATCAAAAGTCTTGAAAAAATTAATGTTAAGATTACAATTACGCCAGAGATTAAGATTCAGAATATTGTGGCTTCAGGTAGGGTGGGAATGGATCTGAATCTGAACACACTGGCTATGAAGCTTGAAAATACGGAGTATGAGCCTGAACAATTTCCTGGCTTGGTTTACAAATTGCCAGAGGCAAAAGCAACATTCCTGTTATTCTCAAACGGCAAGGTTGTGTGTACTGGCACAAAGAGTGAGGACGCAGTTCATAAAGCATTGGACATACTGATTGGAAAACTGAAAAGTATCAAAAAAGTCAAATAATCAAGTTTAACTCTAATGTGGGGTGATGCGCGCACTGGACACTGGACATGTGCGCGTGAAGTTTATATAAAGCCAAATATACAGATAGATAGAGGTATATAAAATGGAGCTTCAGAATCAAGTAGAAGGGTTCCAATTGTTCTTTGAAAAGAACTACCACACCCAGATACTTGAAACAATTAGAAAAGGGATTGGATTTTTTATTGTTGATTTTTCTAATTTAAGTAAGTTTGACCCTGAGCTTGCAGATTCTGTGCTTGATAATCCTGAAGAGTCTATACGGGCTGCTGAGGTTGCTATTGAGGGTTTTGATTTTATTGAGGGGGATATTGAACGAGTAAGGATACGGTTCAGCAATCTCCCAGAAACCCAGAAGACGAAGGTAAGGAACCTTAGGAGCAGCCACATTGGCAAATTTATCTGTGTTGAGGGTGTTGTTAGGCAGAAAAGTGACGTGAGGCCCCAGGTAAAGACTGCAAGGTTTGAGTGTCCTGCCTGCGGCAATATAATTTCTGTTATCCAGCTTGATAGTAAGTTTAAAGAACCTATGCGGTGCGGATGTGGCAGAAAAGGCAAGTTCAGGCTGGTTAGCAAAGAGCTTGTTGATGCCCAGGGAATTGTGCTGGAAGAAGCTCCGGAGAACCTTGAAGGGGGAGAACAGCCAAAGAGAATGAACATATTCCTTAAAGATGACCTTGTAAGCCCTATGACTGAGAAACGAACTAATCCGGGCTCAAATGTGATTATAAATGGTTATCTCAAAGAGGTTCCGATAATCCTGAGGTCTGGGGGGCAATCCACTAGATTTGAGCTCATCATAGAAGCAAACTTAGTGGAATCTGTACACGAAGAGTTTGGTGACATTGATATCTCCAAGGATGAGGAAGCTGAGATTAAGGAGCTTGCCACTGATCCTAAAATATATGCGAGGCTTATCAAGAGTGTTGCGCCTTCTATCTACGGGCATGACCGGGTAAAAGAAGCCCTGCTTTACCAATTAATGGGGGGAGTAAAGAAAGCAAGAGAAGATGGTGTTGTGACCAGGGGAGATATTCACGTTCTGCTTATTGGAGACCCGGGAAGTGGGAAGTGCTTGAGCGGGGACTCTAAACTATTCTTGGAAAATGGCGAGATTACGACCATTAAATTATTCTATGAGGATAATGTTGGGCCTAATACTAGCAGTAAAAAAACAGGGATTTTTTCGATAAATGGGAATGGGTTAAATTTCAGATCAGAACCAGTTAGGTTTTGGAGAAGAAAGGCGCCAAAAAAGATGTTAAAGATTGTTACAAATACTGGCAATGAGGTTGTTGTTACTAAGGAACACCCATTATTCACGACAAATAATGGCTTGATTTTTGCAAAAAGAGCAGAGGATTATGAGGTGGGTGATTTTATTGCGCTGCCCTCAAGAATAGATGTAACAGGAGAGATTCAGAAAGTTTACAAAAAGGTTAAACCATCAAGATCAAATAATAGGGTTAGATACAAGGTAAAAGATTTATTTGACTCTGATTTTGCCAGATTGCTCGGCTATTTAGTTGGTGATGGTTATGTTCGCTTTAGAAAAACAACAGGAATAATAAGTTTTACCAATAAAAACCGGGAATTGCTTGTTGATTTTGAAAATCTGGTCAAAAGAGTATTTCGTTTGGGGGTCACCAAAAGAAAAATAAGGAACAGTAATTGTTATGAATACTATGTAAGTTCTATTGAGCTGGTAAGACTCCTGGAAAAGATTGATCCGAACATAATAAAGGGGTCGGGGAACATGGGCATCAGCAAGACCGTGTTCAAATCTCCTAATTACATTGTAAGGGAGTTCCTTGGGTCATTTTTTGACTGTGAAGGTCATGTTAACAGGGGCAAGAGAGAGGTAGAGGTCAGTTCGAAGAGCAGGGACCTGATTTTTGATTTGAAATACCTCTTGTTGAGGTTCGGCATCATATCACAGGTATCATCAGGGTTAAAATGTGCCACAAACACAAAAAATAAAACAAAAAGGGAGTATTACAGGCTTAGAATAAGTGGGGAAGACTTGATAAAATTTCATACACATATTGGATTTTGCTCTCAGGAAAAACAAAAACAATTAGAAGTGTACATGAAAAAAAGACCTGGGTTCAATACAAACCTCAACGTGGTTCCGCACCTGAAAAGGCTTTTGAGAACCCTAAGAAAAAAATATGGGCTGAGCCAGTTTGACTTTCCAGTCACAAGAACAACATACCAGCATTATGAGCGGGGGGACAGATTTCCGAGTTACCATAAACTAAGACAGATATGTGGAAGATATAAGGAATTTAAAGCAAATGACCCATTAATAGAGGTTCTCAACCAGATAAGCAATGCTGATGTTTTCTGGGACAGGATAAAGGAGATTAAAACTGTTGAAAGCAAGGGGGATTTTGTTTATGATTTGGAGATTGAAAGGGTCCATAATTTTGTTGCAAATGGTGTCATGGTGCATAACTCCCAGCTGCTTAAGAGGATTAGCAGGGTTGCGCCAAAGAGCCGTTTTGTTAGTGGTAAGGGTGCGAGCGGAGCTGGCCTGACCGCTGCTGTTGTGAGGGATGAATTTTTAAAGGGTTGGAGTCTGGAAGCTGGTGCCCTGGTACTTGCCCATAAGGGCCTATGCTGCATTGATGAGCTGGACAAAATGAGTACAGAAGACAGGGATGCTATGCACGAGGCACTAGAGGGTCAGACAATCACAATAAGCAAGGCAAATATCCAAGCAACCCTTAGGGCAGAGACTACTGTGCTTGCTGCCGCAAACCCTAAGTTTGGCAGGTTTGATCTGGTTGATACTGTTGCAAGGCAGATTGACTTGCCACCAACGTTAATTAACAGGTTTGATCTGATATTCCCTATAAAAGACCTGCCTGACAAGGACAGGGATGAGGAGATGGCAAAATTTATCTTGAATCTCCATCAAAATCCAAAGGGGGGGGTGCCGGAGATTAAGTCAGGCCTACTAAGAAAATATCTGGCATATGCAAAGCAAAATATTACTCCAAAGTTATCAGATAGTGCAATTGCCGAGATTAAGGAGTATTACATCAAGATGAGATCAACAAGCAGCAGGGAAGGGGATGTCAGGAGGGTTCCAATCTCACCAAGACAGCTTGAAGCCCTGGTCAGGCTTACTGAGGCTTCTGCAAAGGTTCGTTTAGCTGATAAGGCTACAAAAAAGGATGCAAGGCGGGCGGTATCAATACTGCACTACTGCCTGGCACAGATTGGAGTTGACCCTGAGACTGGCGAGATTGACATTGATAGGATATCCACCGGCATAACTGCGACAGAGAGAAGCAAGATTGTTAATATCAGAGAGATTATAGCTGAGCTTGAAAGTTCAATCGGCAAAAATATACCTATTAATGATATTGTAAGGGCTGCTGCAGATATGGGCATGGAAGAGGACAAGGTTGAAGAAGCAATTGAGAAGCTGAAGAGGAGCGGCGACATATTTGAGCCAAAGCGTGGTTTTATCAGCCGTCTTTAAGAAAATAATTTATAGTTGTTGGTTCTACTACCCCTTATTATTGGGGGTTTGTTATGGTAAAAAGACAAGTAGCTTATATTGTCAATATTAAGGACTTGGTTGACGGAGAATATGTTAAGGTTGAGGGTGAATGGGAACCTAACTTTATCAATATTGGCGATAGAAAGGTGAACAGGGTTAATATAATTGCAACTGTTGTTTCTACAGAACCTGATTCTTGGCAGGTTGCTGTTGATGACGGCACATCTTTGATTCGTGTGAGGGCTTTCAACGACAACAAAATTCTCAAGGGCGTTGGCGTGGGTGATACCATTATACTGATAGGAAGGCCAAGAGAGTATGGGGGTGAGATATATATTGTGCCCGAGATTGTCAAAAAGGTAAGTAATCTGGCGTGGATAGAAGTTAGGAAGCATGAGCTTGGAGCGTTCAAGGCTGGACCTGCGCAGATGCGTGCGCCTGAACAACAGTCAGAAGAGCAGGTAGTTGAAAAAGTTGTTAGTGGGAAGAGTGAAACTGAACAGATTTATGAACTTATAAAAACACTTGACTTGGGCAATGGTGCTGACCATGAAACTATTGCGGTCAAATCAGGCATTGTAAATCCCGATAAGGTTATCAGCGCCCTTCTGGAACAGGGAGAGATATTTGAGACAAAGCCGGGAAGGCTTAAGGTCTTAGAATAGTTCTCTTTGTAGCTGTTATTTGAATGTTTTTCTAAACGAAGGATTTAAATACCCAACAGAGATTCCCCACCCCATGGATTATGGAAAATTACTTGAAAAAGCAAGGAAGTCGCTGCCTGATGCTGTGCACAGCGCCGAAAGGTTTGAGATACCAAAAGTGATGGGGCATATCCAGGGCAATCGAACTATACTGAGCAATTTTCATCAAATAGCTAATGTTCTGCGCCGCCCACCTGAACATCTTCTCAAGTATGTGCTCAAACAGCTGGCAACGCCGGGGGAGCTGAAAAGGATGGCTGTAATAATTGGTTCTAAGATGGGCGCGTCAAGGATTAATGAGGTAATTAGGCAGTATGCAAAGGAGTTTGTTATATGTATTGAATGTGGCAAGCCTGATACTAAGATTGAAAAAGAGGGTAATGTGACCTTTCTCAGGTGCCTTGCATGCGGTGCCCGCAACCCAGTTAGGGCAAAGATATGACGATGATTGTTAAGATGCATAAGACGTCAGATAAGAAGCTTGTTCTTGCAGTCTGTGACGGCGACTTGGTAGGTAAGAAGTTTGAGGAAGGAAACAGGGTGCTGGATTTAACTGGGGGATTCTATAAAGGGGATGAGAAATCTGAAGAGGATGTTATTAACCTCCTTAAGAAAGCTTATATTGCTAACCTTGTTGGTGAGAACTCTGTCAAGCTTGCTATTAAGGCCGGTTTTGTCAATAAGGATAGTGTCATAGAAGTCAAGGGGATCCCCCATGCACAAGTGCTGATGTAGGGTTAAAACCAGGCACCAAGGCCAACTTGTTTCTCTTTTTGTTTTCCGAAAACCCCTTCAATCCTCTGTTTTGTGAGAAGGAGAGTTTGCTTTAGGTATGTAGGTACATCATATTTGTCTGCAAGGCTGAGACTTGGCTCAAGATATTTGACGATGGAGCCTTCGGAGATGGTAAATATTATCTTCCCGCCGCACCTTGTACACTTTCCAATAAGGGGTGGTCTTCTATATTTCTCATTGCACTTCACGCAGCGGAACTGTTGCTGTGAGAACTTTCTTAGATTTCCCTTAATATCCCTTAAAAAGTGTTTTTCTATTACAAGCCTCGCAACATCACTTTCGTCAACCGAAATTAGCCTCTCTGCTATCTGCATCTGGCCTGTCAGCTTTTCCCGCATGCTTGGTAGAATTTTATAGGCTGAGCATTGAACACCATTATTAAAATTTTCAGTGTTGTGGGTAAATCCCATCTTCTCATACTGTTTTTCTGTGCCTAATCTGTTGCCAAGTTGTTCGATTTTAATATCCCATGGAAATTTGAATTCTTGGGCTGCCTCGTAAAATTCAAGTGAATATTTCCATGCAACGTCCAGGCCGTGAACCATGTCGTCTACCTCCGCAGGTATTAATTTTGTAGTAAGGACCAGTGGACTGTCCATTGTCCTACTGCCGCGCTTGTCTGGCAGGTATTTACGTGAGAAGTTAATAAATGCGTCCATTAACAACATGACGCAACACTCATCCCCATCACAATCCCTCCTAAGTGCTGCATGCCACAGTGGGTGTGCAAAGCACCCCTGGGTCTTGGAAAACCCAATTATTCTTCCAATCATCCCCGCTGAGATATGTGGTGCAAGTCCAATCATCAGGTGACCTATAAGGTCTCCTTGTTTCCCGAGATTATAATATTTTGGAAGGTTGTATAATTTTTGCAGCATCTCGTCAATGAATTTGGATACTTTAAAGAGGACTTGGCCTGCGGATTCTTCTGCCGGGTTTTCATATCCAGGTAGTATAACATCCTGCGGCTTCAGCTCAAGTATCTGTTCTGTGTTGGACAATCCCACGCCATTGATGTCCTTAACATAACCAAGCTCTTTTAACTGCCCAATTGTTGTTCCAATCTCTACTGGTTTAAAATGGGTAATTGGCAACTCAGTCATGTCGTACCTAGTGGTTCCGTCTTTGTTAACGTAAATCTCGTTGCTTGCCCTGAGAATCCCCTTGGCAAGGTTTTCAGGCACGTGGTCTTTGTTGCTTGTTCCCCTAACCCCCTTTATTAGGTCCGGGTATACCTTTGCTTTAATTTTATTAAGCGCATTATCAAAATAGTGCTTGATGTCGATTTCCTTCTTCCTGAACTGCTGGTTTGGCCCATGCTTTGGACAGGTTTCTGAATCTGTAACACCGCAGTCCCTACAATAGTATTGTTTTTTTGTCTTTTTATCGCATACCTCGCAAATCGGGTATATGGTTTCGCGGTTACACTTACTACAATGAAATATTGGGAAATCTCCAGTTATCCTGCCCCGTTCAATCGCAGATTGGAATGACCTTAGTCTACCCCCTTCCTCCCCCACTGGAAATAGAATTTGTGGCTGCCCGTCTAATTTTCTCAGTTTGGCTTTCTCAGGCCTGCCCATTCTCGCTCCGATGAATGTACCGGATTTATCTCTAATCTTAATTGTAGATATTTGATTCAGGATTTCAAGGGTTGGTTTGTCCTGTTCGCAAAGCTCCTTAATCTTCTCCAGATTAATGTTTTGTAATAAATATGTAAATAGCGCCAGTGCGTGGTCTCCCTTAATTTCAATGCGGTTGTCTTCATTGATTGTGTGGGGTATGCCTGTTTGTTCCAGTGCAGTTTTGGTTGGGTTTTCATTCACTATATTAATTTTTGCCGCACCCAAATCTTTTTTTATTACTATTGCTTTATCCAGTGCCACACATAGGTGCAAGAATTGTTTGGCATTTATGGCGCTCCAGAAAGGGGTATATTCTGGGTGCAAAGGTATGTTAAGCTTCAGGCTCAGGTTGATGGCTGCCCTGGCAGTTAGTTTTATCTTTCGTGGGTATTTTAGAATCTTCTCTATATTCTCTTTTGATACTTTTATTAAATCTGATAGTTTGTCTGGGTCAAGTGCCCCAAACAGATTTACTGTTGCCTTTTCAAGTTCAAGTGCCCACCATTCCTCACAATACCCACACGGCACTAGGCGGTGGCCGTTTTCAGAAAAATCACCGTAACTAACCAGGAGATCGCCCAAGAATAACACCTTGTCTATTTGATTTAGTATCTGTTTTGTGCTTTCTTCTGTTTTGAGTCTTAGAACGGTGCCGTTTGTGAGTTTAACAATCGGTCCCTCAATCTCATCACAAGTCGTGATGGCTGTTGCTTTTCCAGGGCGCTCGACCTTTAGTTGTGTGCCAATTGCTATATAATTGTTGAGAACGTATGTTGTCGCGGGGTTGATTGATGCACTTGAGTAACCAGATACCCTACCTCGCCCGTACCTTAATCTAAAACCACCCTGCCTCATAGGGTGGGATAGTATTGGTCTGCCAGCCACAAGGTCTGCCAGATATGTATAATTTGGTGTTATCTTTTTTTCTGTCCCCCCTGCCTTATCTGCTGCTTTTTTCCTTTTTTGTATCTCTAATAATTCTTTTAAAAAACCCCATTCAAGGTCAAACTCCCCTTTAAACTTTGACATCTTTTTCCATATTTTTGGTGCTTTCTGGGCCAGGCCTTCCGCCATTACAAGGCACATGCCACCCCTAACCCTGTTTGTTTCAACACGTTCAAGGTCCTTGTAGTTGCTAACTTCAATTGTCTCGGTCGGGTCGCCATTTATTTCCACGGGGATGTTCTTTGCCAAAAATGCCACTTCTTCTTCGCTTGGGTAGTATTGAAGGTTGGTTACCCGTTCATGATAATCCCGGATCTCTGTGCAATACCTCTTTACTTCTTTGTCTGAGGGGTCGTATCTTGCATAGCCGAACTTCCGCCTTATATAATCTGTAATTAATACAGAGAATGCTGCAGCTGTGCCGCCTGCGCCCCTTATTGGTCCAGCATAGAAACAAGATAGATATTCTTTACCGTCCACCCTTTTTTTAATCTTTAATTCTATAAACCCTTCAATGGGTGCTGCAACAATTCCACTTGTGCTGTAAGCCATACCCACCCTGATTCCTACTTCCATGGCCTTCTTTTTATCCTCGAACCTGCAGAATTGTTCATTCGCCACTTCCCCGGCGATTTTAAGGGCAACCTCCCATGCCTGGGTCCCGTATTCTTTCTCGAGCTCATGTACGCGTTTGATAACCTTGGTGTCTGTCAGTTCGGGGGCGACTGTTGAAATCAAGCCAAGCACCCGTTCTGCCATATTCTTAGCAAGGATTATGCCAACTTCAGGCTCCGGGTCAATGTTTTTCTTTCTTGCAGCTGTTGCTACTTTGTGAGCCTTTGATACCTCTTTCTCAATCTCCTTGAAGTACTTGTCCATTTCCCGGCTTTCTTCTGGCACGTTCAAAACCTCATTATTTTAACTGCCCTGGTCTTTAGATTCACAACCACCGCCCTAGCTGGCTGTGGTACCAGGCCCATCTTTTCCTGGTAATCTGTTGTGGTGATCCAAGATGATGCATTAATTAGTGTAATATTCTTGTAATTGCTTGCGCTTGCGCGATGTATGTGCCCAGTTACAAATAAATCTGGGACCTTGGTGATAATCAAGGGGTCGTAATTGGGTTCTGGTATGTAAAGTGAAGATGTCTGGGTTGGGGCCAAGTGCCTCTTTTTCATTAATGCCCCCATTATTAGGTCTACTCTTTCAAGCCCGCCCTTGGAACGTATGCTCTCAATGGCGTCTGCGTAGTAAGGAAAGCTAAATCCGTGGTATAACAAAATATCAAAGCCAGAAAACCCCTCCTTGGCTCCGATATTCACATAACCTGGGTTGCTCAAAAGGATTGTGTTGGGGAGTTCCCAAATTGCCTTTGCAAAGTCCTTATCAAGCGGCGGCTGGGGTTCTGAGATACGCATTGCGTCGTGGTTTCCAGGGCATATAATCATATTAATTCTCTCTGGAACCTGTTTAAGGTACTCTGCAATTCCGTTGTACTGTTCGTATATGTCCGGGACGACAAGATCATTTTCTTGGTTGGGGTATATCCCAACACCGTCAACAAGATCCCCTAGGACAAAAAGGTATTTCACTTTCTCAGCCATTGTTTTCTGGGTCTTGTTTCCATAGTTACTGTTGATCCATTTTATGAAATTCTCAAACCTGTCCTTTAGAAAGTGTTTTGATCCAAAATGGGTGTCCCCAATGAAAACCGCGTATTCTTCCTCGGGCCCTTTTTTAATCTCTGGGTTATAGGGAACCTCGGGCCAAATGATTTTATTCGCAAACACTATTCGGTCCCCACAACCCCCCACAACCCCTATAACCTCATCACGAACTATGTCCCTTGCCTCCTTGTAAAGGTCTGCCTTGTTTTTGTTAACCAAAACCCTTATTTCGCCCGTGGGGTCCTCTAGTGTAATCACAAGATTGTTGTTCTTTGTTATTTTCAGGTCTTTTACTATCCCAATTAGCGTCACAGTTTCTCTAAGCTTCTTGTTTAATATCCTGACTATAGAGGTTGCCCCGCTTAGGTCCTCTCTTCCGCTCAAGAGCCTTTCAAGGAACTTGTACCTCTTATTAAACATTGATACAAAATCTTGTACAGTCCTCTTGCCTGACTCTTCCTTATAAGAAAAAGTTATCTTTACGTCCCCCTTATCTCCGGTTTCTGCCTCTTGTTCGCTCAGCTTGTCCTTTAAGTACCCCATGAAGCGGTGGTACGTGTCCTTGTGCTTTTCCTTTTCATAGAGGGCCTTTGATTTATCAAATTCAGTCCAATCAAAGTCCGGGTCAGAGGCGCTTAGGACGCTTTTAATCTCTTTTCCAACGATGGTGATGTTCTTATCTTTTGTGTTGTCTAGTATATCTTTAAACTCCCCATCGACGCCTATCTCGGTCAATAGGTCTGGTGATATTAATACGTTGTTGTTCAGGAAGCTTTCCACAATTTCCTTCTTCCTGTGCAGCTGCTCTTCATCTGTTATCATAGGCCCAGGTTCTCCTTTAAGGTTTTCTTGACTTTCGGAATTAATTGTGTTGGAATAAGCAGGTTTACCTCTTTTGTCCTGCCATAACGGCCTTTTGAAACAACGTGGGTATTGATAATCCCAGAAATATCAAACTCAAGTATTATGTCCGATACCCTCCTTTGTGTCAGTGGCCTGATTGCTGTCTTTGTACACAGCTCTTTATAAAAGTTGTAGATGCCCCCGGTGCAGATGGCCCGGTTGGTTTTGTTTGGTGTTTTTAGTATTGAGTAAAGCACAGCGTGGTATTGTTTTGGTTGGGCCATGATAACTTCCATTATTTTGTCTCTCTCAATCTTTTCTAGTGCTTTGTCTAAATGCTTTATTCTTAGTTTTGGCGCAGTCTCGCGTTCTGCCAGCTCGCCAGCCACCCTAAGCAATTCAAGGGCTCTCCTTGCATCGCCGTGCCCCCTAGCAGCGTATGCTGCACATTTCTCTATAACTCCTTGGCCCATACATTCTTTTCTAAATGCGAGCTTGGCACGGTTCTTTAAAATGTGCTGGAGCTGGATTGCGTTATATGGTGCAAACATTATCTCTTCTTCGGAGAGTGAGCTTTTGATTCTTGGATCTAGATTGTCTATGAAAGAAATTTCATTAGATATTCCAATTATTGATACATTGGACTGTTCCAATTCGCTGTTTATCCTAGTAAGGTTGTACAGGACTTCATCTCCTGTTTTTTTAACAAGCTGGTCTATCTCATCGAGGATTAATATTACCTGTTGTTTTGTTGAATCTATTGAGTTGAAAAACAATCTGTATATTTCCTCTGTTGGTAAGCCGGTTGGGGGGATCTCCTTTCCAAGTTCGCGGCATAGGTGAGCTAAAAGCCGGTATTCCGTGTCTGCTACCTTTTTTAATTTGCAGTTCACATAGAATATTTGCACAGGTATCTTCTTATTCTTTGAGACGTTCTTAATCTGTGAGGTAACATAATGAGTACAAAGGGTCTTGCCTGTGCCAGTCTTGCCGTAAATAAATAAGTTAGATGGCTGTTCAAGCCTAAGGGCCGGAGCAAGTGCGCTAGCCACCTGGTTGATCTCGCCATCCCGGTGTAATATGGCCTCAGGTGTATATGGTGACTGTAACACCTCCCTATTAACAAAGAATGGCTTTTTATTAAGGTATTTTTCAAAATAGTTTTCTAGACCCTTTTTTTGCATGTTGGTTCAAAAAGAATGGTTGATATTTAAAGTTTTAGGTTATTGAGTACCACACACACCCTTGTTTCTTATGGAGGGGGTTTGGTGTGTTATGGGTGTGGTGCCATTTGTATACTTTAAAATGGGCATTGGGTTGTATGTAACATGTTGTATGTTTCTTAATATATATAATTAATAATTGTTTGTTGTCGACTATTATTATATATTATATATTTACTTTCAATATAGATAATAAATAATAGATAAGGGTGTTTTTTGAGTCGATGTTTTATTATATATATTACAACATAGATATACGACAACATACCAAGATACACAAACAATCTCTACCCGAAATATTTTTCCAGTGGAAATAGGGGTCTCACAGACCAAGCAACCAATAACATGTTGATTAGACCAGTACTTTTGTTATTAGTCACTAATAAAAACAAAACTATTTATACTATAAGTTTTTAAAACACCCTATAATAAATATAAGAATATATCTTAAAAAGGAGGTTATCTAAATGGTACAAGACCCGTACGTCGCCGTAACATTAGCAATCATTATTGGAACATTAGCAGCTGTCGTCTACAGCTTAAGAATATTAGTTCTATTGGAAAGGCGAATCGCCAGAATCGATATAAACATTGAAAAAATGACCCAGAGGGTAGCTCGGGAAGAGTTAAAGATAGAGAAAGAAGAGCTGAAGATAGAAAATATTTTGGGCAAGAGAAAAAAGAAAAAGAAATAATTTATTTTCTTCTCCCTTATATGAAAATGGATGTTAAAAGTATCTTGCAGAACATTAAAACTGTGAAGATTCAGGGCGCAGAGGCAGTGGCAAAGGCCTCTGTGAAGGCTGTGAGGGCAGCAATATACAAATCAAAGGCCAACAGCGTCACCCAATTATATCGGGAACTTACAGAATTAAAAAAAACCCTACTTTCCTTAAGGCCAACAGAACCGTGCCTGGCAAACACACTCAATTTTATTCTGTTTAACCTAAATATTTTAGATATAATACACCTAAGGTCGCACCTTGACCTGAGGCTTCATAAAACAGACGAGCATTTTGAGGAAGCGAATAAGATTATTATTAAATATGGGGTCAAAAAAATCAGAAAAGGAACAGTTGTTTTCACACATTGCCATTCATCTACTGTAACAAACATACTTATTGCTGCTAAAAAACAGGGCAAGAAATTTTCCGTTAATAATACAGAAACAAGGCCCCTTCTCCAGGGTAGGATAACTGCCCGGCAGCTTGCTGGAGCAGGCATCCAAGTAAAACATTATGTTGATAGCGCAACCAGGCTTGCAGTGAGGGGCGCAGACGTGGTGTTATTGGGCGCAGATGCAATCACGACAGAGGGCAGAGCGGTTAACAAGATTGGTTCAGAGCTAGTTGCCGAGGTAGCAAACCGGTACGATGTTCCAGTTTATATCTGCACAGACGCGTGGAAGTTTGACCCCAAAACCATTTTTGGGTTTGAAGTGCCAATTGAGAAACGCCCAAAAAACGAAATTTGGAAAAATCCACCGAAAAACATAACTATTGTGAACCCCGCATTTGAGATAATAAATCCCGGGCTTATAACAGGCATAATCTCTGAGCTTGGCGTATACAAACCAGGCATGTTTATAGAAGAAGTTTTGCACCATTACCCTTGGATGCTCAGGTAAGGTCCTCCAGGTTCTTAATCTGCTGTTCAATATATTTTATCTTTTCAGAATTATCTTCCTGCTCTGCTGCACCCCCGCACTCAGGACACTTAAACTGGAGGGTTGTGGCAGTCTCAAAATCAAGCCGGGTACAATTATTTATGCACGAGAAAAACTGAGTTTCAGTCTCACGAACAAGCGCCTTCCGAAGTTCTGTAAGGTGTTTTGTGTTAAGGTTGTTGAATAGGTGTTCTACCATGTTGGTGTTAAATTTCCAATAATATACATACCACCCGCTCTTTTTTTCTCGTTTTTTCATAAAATTTACAAGATTGGCCTCATATAACTTATATAAGAGGGTCCGCGTTTCATTCACCTCCTTATCAATCTTTTTTGCAAGTTCAAACTCAGAAAGCCTGACTCCCCCTTTTAGGAGAGCTACGAGAGGTACAACATCTTCTCCTACTATTTCTTTTACTACAGTATTAACCAAATTAACTCGAGTTTTCAAACTTAACCCCCCTATAATTCTAGGATTTAAAGTTTATAAAACTTATGGTTTTGAAATCACTTTATGATCTCGTCAAGCAACAGCCCCCGTCTTTTGATTGTTTCAAGAGATACAGAAAAACCACCGTCGGTTTTTTTTAGGTCATCTAATGTAATAAATAACCAGTCGTGTTTTACAAATCTAACAGCGACCCAAGGCTCAGCGCCAAATGTTCGTGCGAACACTTTTAACTCTTCGATTTCTCTTCCTTCAAAGTATTTGTTACTGGCTCCAGAAACCTTACACTCAATGGCCAACCTCCGCGTCCCGTTTCCAGCAAGTAGGTCTGGACTCGGGTATTTTGAAGAGCCGCTACCAGCGACCCTGATCACTGCCCAGCCTAGGGCCCAGAATTTGTGGACCAGGTCGCGCTCAGCATTAATCCCCTTTGATTTATGGCTCATGACAATTTAACAGATTCGCTAGAATATAAAACTTTTCAAAAACACAAGATTTAAATATCACACAACGTTCTCGACATTGTAACATAACAGGTGACAAATTATGGTAAAAAGACTTATTCCTTTGGCAGCTATGGAGAAAATTCTTAAGAAATGTGGTGCAATTAGGGTAGCGGATTCTGCAAAGGTAACCATGAAAAACACCATCGAGGATATTGCCGACGACATTGCAAGAAACGCAGTGCAGCTTGCAACACATGCAGGAAGAAAAACAGTGAAGGCAGGAGATATAAAACTTGCAGTCAAATAATCAAATCTTTATCTTCATCAAATCATAAGCACAGACTACATTACTAAAATAATCTTTTGCATCTTCTTCAATCTCCTGCGTGTTCTTGTACCTTTGTGAGAAGTGTGTTAGGATAAGCTTCTTTGCCCCCGCTTTATTGGCAATAAGCGCAGCTTGTTTGGCAGTTAGGTGTTTATATTCCCTGGCTTTGTCCTCATGTTTGGATGTATAAACAGATTCACTAACTAGGACATCGGCATTCTTAGCAAGAGTATAACAATTATTACAAACAAGTGTATCACAGATAAACGAAATTTTCTTCCCCTTAACAATATAAGTTACATCGCCCGGCATGATCTTTTTGCCCTTGAAAATCACTGAGTTGCCACGTTGTAATTTTCCAAGGAGCGGGCCTTGCGGGATTCCAAGCGTCTTTACAGTAGCAACCTTTATCCGTCTCCTGTCCTTTTCAATAAAATTAAAACCAAGACAGGGTATGCTGTGCACCAGGGGTAAACACTCAAGTTTAAAATCAGGACCATCAAAGAACACCCCGGATTCAATCTCCTTAACAATGAATTTCACACCTTCATGCCCCACAAACGTTTTCTGCACCAATTCGATAAATTTTTTGGTTCCACGCGGACCGTATATTTGCAAAGTACCACTGTACTCATTTGCACCAATTGTCTGAATCAATCCAGGCAGGCCAAGTACATGGTCACCATGCCAATGCGAAATTAGGATTTTGGTTACTTTAGTTGGTTTGATGCCGGCTATTCGCATCTGCCGCTGTGTACCTTCACCACAATCAACTAGTATCCCTTCATTCTTAAAAGTAATAAAAGCTGCTGAATGATTCCTTTCTTTTGTAGGTTGCATACATGCAGTGCCCAAAAATATCATCTCCATTTCAAAAGCCCTAAACAAACGATATTATATAAACCTTAATTATTTTCAATATTGAAAATAATTAATAAACGAAAGCTTTTTTAGTAGTGAGGAATCCCAAGATACCTATGGTAAAGAAAACAAAGGTCAAGAAAACAGAGAAAAAGGAAAAACGAATAGTTATAAAGGCAACATTCCAGAAAGAAAGAGTTATTACAGAAGATTCAGGCGCAGCCATAGAGCTTTATAACCAGAGCAGATTTGGAACAGTGCTTGATAATAATAAGGTGCAGCTGTCATTGTACGAGGCGCTCTATCTTATGGAAAAGGGCAAGATTAAGGTTTATGACATGAGGAATAAGTGTTTCGAGTTTGACAGGTTCCTGAAGTGGGCAAAGAGAACTGAGCCAAGTTTTTGGGTAAAATACTATGTGTTTAAGGACATAAGGAACCGTGGCTACATAATCAAAACAGCGCTCAAATTCGGGGCAGATTTTAGGGTATATGATCGTGGAGTAAAACCAGGAGAAGACCATGCAAGATGGATTGTGTATCCTGTGCACGAAGGCGCAGTCATGACATGGTACGAGTTTGCGGCAAAGAACCGCGTTGCACATAGCACGAAAAAAAGATTGCTTATTGGTATAGTCGATGAAGAGAACTCTGTAACCTATTACGAGATTAAATGGACAAGACCCTGACAAAAGATATATATATGTTATTATTTCTTAAAATCATATGGGTACCAAGGACAGAATACTGGCAATTATAAGGCAGAAAGGGCCAGTTATACCCGTACATGTATCAAGGGAAATAAATACGTCAATTCTTATGGCATCTGCGCTGCTTAGCGAACTTGTCAAAAACAAACAGGTATTAATTTCAACTATTAAAATAGGAAGTTCACCCCTTTACTACACCACAGGACAGGAACAGAAACTGCAGCAATACTCAAATCATTTGTCTGCCAGGGAGAGGGAAGCATATGAACTTATCAAGCAAAAACTGGTGCTGCAAGATTCAAAACAGCAGCCAGTGACGCGCGCAGCGCTTAGGCAGATACGCGATTTTGCAAAGCCAATCGAAGTAACGATTGAGGGAAAGAACGAACTTTTCTGGAAGTGGTACCTTGCTTCTGCAACTGATGTTGAGAAGCAGGTAAAGGAAACCCTCGGTGTAAAAGAACCAAGGGCACCGGAACCTGAAAAACCCAAAGCAGAACCCGTGCCAAAACCAGAAATCCTGAAAGAACAACCAAAACCCACGTTCAAGAGAGGGCCGGAACCTAAAGAACCCAAACCTAAACTCAAACCAGAACCAAAACCCAAACTACAATTTGTTGACAAGACTGTAGAGGACGAATTCCTGAGTAAGGTTGTTTGGTACTTTAAAAAGAGCGAGATAGAGATAATTGAAAAAAATGTTATACGTAAAAAATCAGAGATTGATTTCATAATTAAGATTCCAAGCCCCGTAGGTACCCTAAAATATTATTGCAAGGCAAGGAACAAGGCAAAGATCAATGACCGCGATTTAAGCTCTGCGTATGTACAGGGTCAGATGAAAAAACTTCCTGTCTTGTTTATATACGCCAGCGATATCACCAAAAAGGCAAGGGAGATGCTGTACAGGGAGTTTGAAAATATGACACTCAAAAAAATATAAAATGGGAACCCAGATAACCCCACTGCTAGTTTCAAAGAACATAAGCATTAGCGATTTACGAGATAAGAAGCTTGCTGTAGACGCGTTTAATGTTCTTTACCAGTTTCTTTCTACAATCCGTGGCAGAGATGGTTCGCAGCTTATGGATTCAAGAGGCAGAGTGACCTCCCACCTTACCGGGCTTTTTTCAAGGACCACTCGGCTTATGCAGGCAGGACTAAAACTTACGTTTGTTTTTGATGGCGAGCCACCAAAGCTCAAGGAAAAAGAACGCAGGCGAAGGCATGAGCTAAAACAGGAAGCCAAAGCCAGATACAAGGAAGCTGAGGCAAGGGAAGACATAGGGGCAATGAAAAAATATGCTATGCGCACAACAACCCTAACGCCAGAACTGGTTGATGAGGCAAAAGAGCTCATAACTGCCCTTGGCTTGCCTGTTGTACAAGCTCCGTCCGAAGGAGAGGCGCAGGCAGCTTATATGGCCAGCAAGGGCGATGTTGATTATATCGTGTCTCAGGACGCAGACGCGCTGCTATTCAAAGCGCCGTTTGTTGTTAAGAACCTGGCAATAACCCAGCGCAGAAAAAAACCAAACCAGCTTAGCTATGAAGCAGTTGAGCCAGAACTTATCTCATTGTCCGAAAACCTTAAGGCACTTAATATCAACCAAGACCAACTGATTTGCCTTGCGATGCTTGTTGGCACAGATTATAATATCGGCGGCATCAAGGGCATTGGACCGAAAAAAGCGCTCCCTCTTGTTATAAGATATAAGACACCTGACAAGATTTTCAAGGAAGCAGAGTGGGCCAAGTATTTTGACCTTGACTGGAAAGATGTGTTTAACACATTTAAGAAGATTCCAACAACAGACGATTATAATCTAAAATGGGAAGAGCCAAACCATGGCAAGGTAGTTAATATTTTGTGCGATGAGCATGACTTTAGCAAGGACAGGGTGAAGGCTACATTGAATAAGCTTAGTACAGTAATAAAAAAACAGGACCAGAAAGGACTGCAAGACTTTTTTTAATATTCAAAATGAGGCAACTTGTAATCGGGCATAGGGGGGCTGCAGGACTGGCACCAGAAAACACTGCAGCAGCAATCCGCACAGCAGTAAAGCTCAAAGTAGATGTTATTGAATTAGATATGCAGCTAACAAAAGATTACGAACTTGTACTGTTCCATGATTATAAAATGGATAGGACAACAGGTAAATTTGGTGTTGTCAATGATTTGACCTTTAAACAGTTGAGTGGCCTGGATGTTGGAAGTTTTTTTAGCAAGGAATTTTCAAGTGAAACACCAATTACACTGGAGGAGACCCTTAAGATGGTGGGGGGTAGATGTCAGATTATAATTGACATCAAGGACAGGAATCTAAGGGAGGCAGAAATTCTAGCCAGGTTATTAATAGAGAAGATTAAAAAAAGCAAATTCAAGAAACAGATAAGAATAAGCAGCTGGAACCATTATGTTGATAGGTATGTTGATAAGGAAATTAAGGAAGCAGGCCTGAAAAATGTAGCGCTTGCATATCTTCACAGGAAGCGCGGCAGCCCATTTAAGAACCTCAAAAACCTCAATTATATCTCAATCCACCCACATTTTCTGCGCACATCCAAACACCTGATTAGGGAAGCACACAAGCTTGGGCTGCAGGTGTTTCCATGGGGGGTTGGCAAAAAAAAGCTCATGAAAAAGCTGCTTAAGATGGGTGTGGATGGAATCATAACAGATTATCCGAATCGTTTGCAGGAGGTATTAAATGATTACAGTAAAAGTACCGCTAAAAAACGCTGAGCAAGTTAAGAACCAGCTTATTACAAAGAATCTTTTCAATAACAAATACAAGGTTCTGAAGAAAGGCAGCTATCTCTATATTCCAGTCACTAGCAAACAACAGGTTAAAGAAACAGTTCCAGAAGCACAGTTTTCCAGCATCCAGCTGCCGAGAATCAAGCAAAAACCTAGTATAAGGGAAGCACTAACAAAAAAACTAACACACAACGAGCTTGAGCAGTTGAAGACAGCCCACGACCAGATTGGCAGCATTGCGATAATCGAGGTGGATCCAGAACTTAGCAAGAGAGAGAAACAGATAGCAAACACTTTATTGAAACTCAATCCAAGCATCAAGACAGTTTACAAGAAAGCAGCTGCTCACGAGGGCAAATTCAGGGTGCAAAAGTTGAGGTATTTGGCAGGAGAGAGAAAAAGCGAGACAGAGTACAAAGAAAATAACATAACCATTCAGCTTGATGTTAAAACTGTGTATTTCTCACCTAGGTTGGGCAATGAGAGAAAAAGAATAACAAAGCAGGTTAAGAAAGGTGAGAAGGTTATGGTGCTCTTTTCAGGTTGCGGACCTTATGTATGTTCAATTGCAAAGAACTCAAAAGCAAGTGAGGTATGGGGGATTGAAATCAACCCAGAAGCAAGCAGGTATGCTTTTGAGAATACAATACTGAACAAGCTGAGCAACACAAGGTTGTTTAGGGGAGATGTTAAAAAGATTGTGCCAAAACTAAAGCAGAAATTTGACCGGATTCTTATGCCTCTTCCAAAAACCAGCGAATCATTTCTTTCAAGCGCGTTAACGCTTGCAAAAAAAGGCACAATTATCCATTTTTACAGCTTCCAAAAACAAGGGGAGTTTAAAAAGGCAGTGAATAAGATAAAAAAAGCATGCAAAAAAGCCAAGAAAACGAGCAAGATACTGGAAATTGTGAAATGTGGACAACATGCCCCATATATTTATAGAATCTGCGTTGATTTTAAGATTAGCTGATTAGCATTAGAACAATCAGGAAGACAAAGATGCCCCCTACTAAAAGAACAGGGGTATTTCCAACTTCTGTGTTTTTCTTTGGAACCCGCAGTTTCTGCTTCTCAATCTCTACGAGTGTCTTGTTATAATTCATCATATGCAATCACTGTGGTCCTCCTTTTGCTAACAAGTTGTATTTAAGCTTTTCTATTGTTGTTTCGGTGTGCGCTCTCGTGACATATGTCATGATACTACACACTATTGTTGTTTCGGAAAGGTTTTTATACACCTGACTCCCTCTGTTTATCGTGCGTGCGTGATGATCGTGTGAACACCCGAGGAATCCGAGAGGATGATGACTTACGGATGTAACTGGTGAACTCGCGCACAATTTTCACACATACTTCTCCTTGATAAAGGCATATCTCTCATTTTTTGGCCTGGGGCTGATTGGCTCTGCACTTTGGACAGCTTCTGCTATGTTATCTATTAGCTTTGGCTCTGCCTGGTTTGCCTCTACTTTGTCTTTGGTGCCTATGCCATTTCCATTTGAGCTGTAATCTGCCCCGCCCCATGGCGAGAACATCATCCACCTCAAGTTACCACCATAATAAAACTCTTCTAAATCAAAATCCATTTTCATTTCCTCCTTGTTGTTTATCATGGTCTCTAACCTTGGTTTCGAATCCCCTTCCAGAATCTTTAGCAAGAAAGGGGGGTAATTATAATACAATAACCAGGATTAGAGCAATGAATAGGTTAATCTTCCATACATAATACATATGATTAATCCTGCTCATTTTAATATTTTAACTTAGGTGAATCAGGTTATATTTAAAATTAACTGAAAAAGAAATCGCACCAATCATCCAAACATACTAAGAAATCAGAGATTTCTAGTCGTTCAGACAACTTCGTTATCCAAACATATGCATGTAATCGTCGCCCTCAAGCTGCTGCTCAACCTTTATCTTTTTAATTGCTTCTGAGAAGTCTATGTGGGTGACAATGAACCTATTCTGGCGTATTGCAAAGTAGCCAGCTTCTGTGCACACTGCCTTGACCTCTGCGCCCGAGAAACCATCCATTTGTTTGATTAGCTTCCCAACCTTTATCTTCTTATCAAGCGTCATGTTCCGCGTATGAATCTTGAATATAGCTTTCAAGCCATCTATATCAGGCACATCAACACGTATCAACCTATCCAGCCTACCTGGCCTGAGAACTGCAGGGTCCAGTATGTCCCGCCTGTTTGTGCATCCAATAATCTTGACATTGCCGAGGTGCTTGAAGCCGTCAATCTCTGCCAGCAACTGCATAAAGGTTCTCTGGACCTCCCTCTCTCCGCTTGTTCCAATCTCAACCCTGGTTGCAGCGATTGCGTCAAGCTCATCAATAAATATAATGGATGGAGCCTTTCTTTTTGCAAGCTCAAAAATTTCCTTAACAAGCTTTGCACCTTCTCCTATAAATTTCTGCACCAGCTCACTACCAACAACTTCAATAAATGTGCTCTTTGTTGATTTTGCAACTGCCTTAGCCAGAAGTGTCTTGCCTGTACCTGGTGGGCCATAAAGCAGCACCCCTTTTGGTGGTTGTATACCCACTTTCTTGAAAAGCTCAGGTTTCTTAAGCGGGAGCTCAATAACTTCCTTGACTTCCCGTATCTGCTTGTCAAGCCCCCCTATATCCTTCCAGCCAATCTTTGGCTTTTCAATAATCACAAATTTCTCAACATCAAACCTTTTGCTTGCATCAACTTTCTTCACCACAGTAAGGTTTTTCTGCTCACATAACACAAGCTCTCCTGCTTTCAGGTTCTTAATGTCAGATGAAATACTTACAAAGAACTGGTTGCCATTTGGCACCCTGATTATCGCACCATCACCAATAATATCCGAAATTTCACAAACCATGAGCGCTGGCTGTTTGAACTTGTCAATCTCCAACTTAAGCTGATTAACGGTTTCTTTAAGAATCCTATTTTCATCTTCAAGCCCGTCGCGCAGTGTAGTATAGCTAAACGCAACATTGTCAAACTCCCTGTTAGTCGCCATATGCCTAGAGAAGCAGATACCATTTATAAGTTTTTGGGTTTTTGTTTATTATAAGTGGTAAAAATTAAACAACGAGCTTTCCCTGTTTTACCATCCAAATCATTCTGCCTGATTTTGTCAGGCCATAAATATTCATCTTTTGCTTTCGACAGTTGCACACAATATCATAGTGATACTCGGTTGCCCTGTCAGCATCAAAGCCAGAACCCAACGCAATATGAATCATACCTGCAACCTTTTCATCAACAATTAGGTAACCAGATAACTTTGCTTTTGGGTTTGTGTTAATGGCAAATTCCCCTATTCTGTGAAAATTCTTCTTTTTTAGGTTTGTTATGGATTTTGGAACAGCACCGCTTTTTTCCTCAAGAAGGATTTTGTTCCAGCTATCTTTTTTCTTTTTCTTTAGTATGTTCAGAACGCGTTTTGGGCCAGCAACAACCCTATATTTTTCCATTTTACAGTTTATAACCATCGGGTTTTTCTGGGAGAGCCTATAACTGTCATCAATTGCAATCACCACATCCCCAACAACAGTGCCCTCTACTGCTTCAGGTGTTAGGAACATCTCCCCTCCAGGGATGTTTGCCATTGTCCCACATTTTATTTTGGTTTTCTTATAGAACTGCTTGTCGTATCTGTTCCTTATGTCAACATCACTTCTCTTTGGAGCTCTCCTGCCCCCTTTCTTGTCAACAAGGTGGACAACAAAATCTGTCTGATATTTACCAACCGGAATCCCCTTAACAACAATCTTCTCGCATTTGTCGGCCTTTTTCGCAAGCTTTTTGTTTGTCTCAGCCATTTTGAGCCAGTCAATGTTACATGTAAGGATAAAGTCATCAATCGGAATAGTTTGTGTAAATCCAATCCTTGACCTTGGCTTACGCGTGTCAAACCTGGCTTGCGGAGCCCAGCTTAACTTGTATAGTATCCCCGAAGGAGATAACCACCTGCTCTTTTTGTTAGGTGTTGGATAGCCAAACACATACCCAAACTGGTGCTTTCCGCCATAGCCCTTGCCAGAAATTGCAAAAATTGCGCTAGCTGTTATAATCCTGCTTATTTTGAAAAGCCTTGAGACTGCCCTAAATTTTTTGAACACTGGTTCGCTAATGTTTTTGCTAAGCTCACAGCCCAGCAACGTGGTTTTTAGGTCACCCACTAGTTCAGATGGCTCAAGCACAGACATTCTTGAGGTGGAAGTGCCCATAGACACCTTGCTGCACCTGCCCTTTACAGTCTCGTACATTGCCCTTGCAATAAGATAAGAATCAAGATAATCAACAAGCGGCTTTTCCAAATCTTTCTGCTTAGGTATCAGCTCAAAGCGCAGACTGACAATTTCTGATTTTTTTAGGTCATAAAGCTGGTTCCATAAGACATTTGCAGTTTGTAAGAGTTCCTTCCACCTATGTGCCTTGAACCAACCTGCTCTTATTTCCAGGGACGTAACACCACAAACAAACTTGCCTGCCCTGTATTCAAATATCACTGGGGCTTCAAACATGCGCCTTAACTTGCCTTTGGCTTTCTTGTCAATGAAATCAATAAATTCTTTGAGCGCAGCTTCTTTTTTCCCAACCTTATTATTTCGTATGTTGTCATAACTCTTCCAGATATCTTTCAACACATTGTATGAGTGTGACGTCCCAGGCGCCATCATCACGTGTAGATCAGATTTGAGGTTGTGCACTGCCCTGGACAACGGAGCCATAGCATAGTATGCGGCTTCGTGCTTACAGTTAAACACAAACAGGAAATTCTTAGATTTAATTCCCTTAAGTGCGTTCTGGTAATACCTCACCGCAGAATTAAATTCCTTTATATTATATTTCATGCAACTTTTGTTTCGCAGCTCATTAATATACTTTTTGTTTAATAACCCTAAGTTCCCGCGGCATCTTTGTGAGAATCTTAACACCCTTCTTTGTAACAGCAATAACATCCTCTATTCGTATTCCGTATTTTTTTGGTATATATATCCCAGGTTCAATTGTAAAAACCTGGTTTAGCTTAATCCTGTCTTTAGATTTTTGCTTAAGGTTAGGCAATTCATGAACTTCAACCCCAACACCATGACCAAGACCGTGAGTAAAATAGCGGCTCATCGGCCTTAATCGTTTTTTTGCAATTTCATAAACCTCACTGCATTTCTTTCCAACTTTTACAGCATCAATTGCAGCCTGCTGCGCTTTCAAAACCAAAATATAATTTTCAACCTCTTTTTTTGTGGGCTTGCCAATATAGAACGTTCTTGTGATATCGCTACAGTAGCCATTAAGCCACAACCCAACATCAATCACGAGGAAACCCTTGCTGATTTTTCCAGGTATTGGCGGGTGGTGTACAAAGGCGCCGTGCTTTCCAGACGCAACTATTGGAGTAAATGCAAACGCAATGCCCTTTTTTCTTGCTTCGGCTTCAATAAAGCCGATAACCTCTTTCTCATACCTGAATCTGAAATTCTTTATGCATTTTTCCAGAATATGGACAATAGAGTTACAGCTTTTTTGAATTAACTCTATTTCTCCTTCAGTTTTTATCGCTCTTATCTTGCTAAGGTCCTTACTCACGTCTGTGAACCGCACTTTCAGCTTTTTCCTAAGCTCGCTGTATTCGGTTACTGTAAGGAAAGAGTTATCAATGCCAATCCTTTTGCTCCTTCCAATAACCTGTTTGAGTGCAGAATAAAAACCCTTCTTGTAAACTTTCACTTTGTTCTTGGTTAGCCTTGCCCTTGCACCCTCCATTTTTGGCACAAGCAGCGTAGGTACTCCCTTCTTTGGAATTACCAAGCAGCCAAACCCCTCAAACTTAGTAAAATAATAGAAAGAAGGATAGAAAAACTTGAAATTTATTAACAGCACATAACTTAACTTTTTCTTTTTCATCCTTTCCTGCAATTCAATTAATCTCATAGCAATAACAAAAATTAAATATAGTATTTAATTATTTCTAAATAACATGAAGAGAAAGACCCTAGGGAATGGTCTCACACTAGTGTATGAGAAAAAACCAGGAGAATCTGTTGCAATTGGCGTGACAGTGCGCGTTGGTTCAAAAGACGAGCCAGACAAAATAATGGGAATCAGCCATTTTATCGAGCATATGCTTTTCAACGGCACAACGAACAGGAAAGCGATTGAGATCGCAAGCGAGATTGAAGCAATTGGCGGAGAGCTTAATGCAATGACTGGAACAGATAGGACATTCTACTATACGCGCGTCCCAAAGAAACACTTTGAAAAAGGTTTGGAAATTCTTTCTGACATTATCCAAAACCCATTGTTTGACAAAAAAGAGATTGAGAAGGAAAGGAAGATTATCCTGGATGAAGTGAACCTTACACATGACCAGCCAAGATTCTACCAATGGGTGTTATTTTACAAGAGCTTGTTCAGGGGAAGGCTTGGCAGAGAGACAATTGGGACAGAAAAGTCAGTAAAATCAATACAAAGAAAAGACTTAACTAGGTTTCATAGCATAAATTATGTTCCAAGAAACATGGTAGTCACTGTTGTTGGCAATACAACAAACATAATTGGAAAAGTTGAGAAGAACTTTACTGGCTTCAAGACAGCAGGCAAAAAGAGGAAAAAATCAGTGTTTGTTCCAAGGAACAAGCACAGGATTAAAATAGAAAAGAGACCTGTAACACAATCATATCTTGTTCTTGGCTACCAGTCCCCTGGTAGGTCGCATAAAGATAGTTTTTGCCTAGACATTATCAGGTCACTTCTTGGCAGGGGCCAGTCTGGAAGGCTGTTCCAGGAGATTAGGGCAAAGCAGGCGCTTGCATATGAGGTAGGGGTACATCACGAAGCTTCAGCAAACTATGGCTTTTTCTCAGTTTATGTTAATACAGACAAGAAAAACATTCCAGCAATCAAGAAAATCGTAATTACAGAGTTCAACAAGCTAAAAAATCTGACTAATAAGGATATTCTGGATGCAAAAAGGCAGATTGAAGGAGAATATCTGCTCTCAGGTGAGGATAATGCCAAACTTTCTGAACAACTTGGGTTTTTCGAGGTTGTGAAAGGCGCAGCTGAGTCAAAGAATTACATAAAAAAGATTAGAAAGGTTACGCTTAGTGATGTTAAGCGCGTTGTAGGCAAATACCTTGATGATAGATACACCTTAAGTATTCTGGAGCAGAATTAGCTATCTTGTAACTTCAAAGCCTTTTACCTGTTCTAACAGCTTCTTAGCCTTGTTGTTTGTCTTGAAATGCTTCCTTACCGGCTCAAGCAACAGGTTTATGTATTCTGCAACCGCAGTTTTCAAGTCTTGGGGGTGAAGCTGGTCATCTGCATATATATTTACGAGTTCATCATAACTTCCAATGCTGAGGTCCCCACCAAATTTTGCAGGCCTCTTTATCTCAATGCTCTTGAACTTCTCAAATAGAATGTACCTACAGTATTCCATTATTGGGTTTTCTGCAACCTGCTTCTGCGGGCAGTACGCCTTTGCAATCTTTTTCCTGACATCTTCTTCTGAATCAGTCATGAACACTGCGGTGTCTGGTTTAGACTTTGACATCTTCATGTCAATCGCCCTTTCAACAGCATCCTTCTCTTCCGATGCCGGCTTACCAAGACCCATTAACATGTGGTGGCTAACTACAACCGGTTTCCAGAAGCCTAGGCTAGGTCCAACCTCCCTGGCAAGCACATTAACCTTTCTCTGGTCCATGCCAAGCTGGGTGATGTCGCACTTAAGCTCAAATATGTCAGCGCACTGCATGCACGGATACAAAATCTGTGATGCCTGCAAGGATTCATCCTCTTTCCTGCCCATTATCTGGGCACACCGTGTGATTCTTTTTACTGTGCTGTTCCTGGCAATTCTCATGACAGTCTTCCAGTAAGTATCAATATTTACCAAATCTGATGAGCGCACAAATTCAACCTTTGAAAGGTCCATACCACAGACCTTCCACACCTCAATAAGATAATCTCCTGCGGTGTTTATCTTTTCAAGGTCGCCGCCAAGCTTGTTATTTGCCCAGCCATGCCAGTCAGCTGCCAGCATCTTGAATTTAATGCCTGTCTTGGTCATCTTATTGACATTAATCGCCCTGAGAATACCCTGCGCTACGTGGATTAATCCACTTGGTTCAAAGCCGTCATAGGCTATTGGCTGTTTCTTTGTCTCGAACAAGGTTTTTAGGTCCTGCTCTGTTATTATTTCCTCACCAACCTGCCTTACCAAGTCAATCTTTGTTTCAATATCCATTATAACACTCCATTATCTCCCAGATTATAAAAAACTTTTGATGGGGCCAGGTGGATTCGAACCCCCGCTTCAGCCCCCCGAAGGCTGAGTCATACCAAGCTAGACTATGGCCCCGCATCTTTTACAGTCGCAAAAGCTGCACCAAAAGTTGTGCGGGCTACGCTTCGCTAGCCCCAACTTATACAGTGTGTACTCACTGGACACTGGACATGCGTACGTAATATATATAAATTACTAGGTTTTCTTACCTTGATATGATCTCAGTTACAACATTGTCAGGCTATCAATACTGCCCCAGGAAGCTGTTTTTGCAGTATGTACTCAGGCTTGTGCCAATTCCCAAAGTCGTGCTTGTCCTTGGAAGTGTCAAGCATGAAGTATTTGATGGAATAAACAAGGTCGAAGAAAACATAGTAAAGAGCATCACAAAAAAGATTCAGATGGAAGATATACTCAACCGGTACAGGTCAGACTATGGCCGTATTCTTAAAACATCAATCCTAAAGTTTAAGAGGGAGTTAAGGAAGTTCGACATCTCCTTATCCCAGCTGTTTAAAGATAACTGGCCAATCTTCCTTGAGGAAGCACACTTCAGGGCAAAAAACATCCATGGGCTTATTGAGGAAAAAAATGTTTTTGGAGAAGAACTCTGGGAACTTCTGCCAAAAATCAAGAGCGAATTCAGGGTTGAGTCAGAAAAACTTGGTTTAAGGGGGATAGTTGATAAGATTGAGTTTAGGGGAAAACTAGTTATTCCGTTTGAGCTCAAGACAGGCAAGGCACCAACAGACGGTGTCTGGCCAGGTCATAAAACCCAGATTGCAGCTTACATGTTAATGCTCGAAGAAGCATTTAACACAGAAATTAAGGAAGGTTTTATCCAGTACCTTGGAGTGAGCGACCTGCGCAAGGTTGTGATGAATCCCTTCCTGAAGATGGAAATAATAGAACTCAAACACAAGGTGCAAGACCTACTAAATTCCAAAGTCCTCCCACCAATTTGTAAGAATGAAAACAAGTGCAATGCCTGCGGCCTAAAAGATGACTGCTTCAATGAAAAACTAGTAAATGAAAAGCTCAGTACCATTCAATAAAGTTATATTCTAAAACGAAAGGTTTATAAACCATACATGAATTCTACATCATATGATTTGCCATTCATATAACCTATTTTTTGACAATTTTTCAAACAAGACACGCATAAAGATAATAGAATCCCTTATTTTAGGGCCAAAATCTGTGACTGATATATGCAATATGACCAAAGAAGAACAGAGCAAAGTAAGCCATAACCTAAGGAACCTGAAAGAATGCCATTTCCTGGATGTGAAAAAAAACGGCAAGCAGAGGATATATTCTTTGAACAAGGGTACAGTTGTGCCAATCCTGAAACTAGTAGAGAAGCATGTTCATAAGTATTGCGGCGAGGTGTGCAATAAAAAATGAAGGTTTATCTTGACAATGCTGCCACCACCATGACAGACCCGGGGGTAGCTAAGGCCATGCAGCCATACCTCACCCAGGAGTTTGGAAATGCAAGCTCTCTGCACCAGTTTGGCAGGGAGGCAAGTGGGGCACTGGACCAGGCAAGGGTGGCAATTGCAAAAAAGATTAATGCAGAGCCAGAAGAAATCATATTTACCTCTGGCGGCACAGAGTCAGACAACCTTGCCATCAGGGGGGTGGCCTATGCAAACAAGAACAAAGGCAATCACATAATCACTTCTACAATTGAACATCCTGCTGTGCTTAACACCTGCAAACAGCTTGAGAAAGAGGGATTCAAAATAAGTTACCTTAAAGTTGACAAACGGGGTTTTATTGATTTTGAGCAACTGAAAAAAGAAATAACAGACAAGACAATCCTTGTATCAATCATTCATGCCAATAATGAGATTGGGACAATACAAGAGATTGAAACAATTGCAAACATCTGCAAGGAAAAAAAGATAGTGTTTCATTCTGATGCTGTGCAGAGCTTTACCAAGGTTCATATTGATGTTAAAAAAACAAAAATTGACCTGATTTCTTTCTCAGCACACAAAATACACGGGCCAAATGGTATTGGCGCATTATACCTAAGAAAAGGAACCAAGATTAAGAAACAGCTTGAAGGCGGTTCCCAGGAGTTTAACCTGCGCGCAGGCACAGAATATGTTGCAGGGGCTGTTGGCTTTGCAAAGGCAGTTGAGCTTGTTGAGGATAAACATTACAGTTATGTCAAACAACTAAGAGACCAGTTGATTAAAGGCCTGGAGGAAATCCCAAACTGCCAGCTTAATGGTCCAAGGGGCGACAGTAGGGTGTGTAACAATGCGAATATCATATTTAATTTTATTGAGGGTGAGGCAATGCTTCTGAGGCTTGACATGAAGGGCATTGCAGTATCAACTGGCTCAGCATGTTCTCAGCGGGACCTTAAACCAAGCCATGTGCTGACTGCAATTGGATTAAAAGCAGCAGTTGCACACGGAAGCATAAGGTTTACACTTTCACGGTTCAACACAACAGAGGAGATTGATTATACAATCAAAACAGTTAAAGAGGTTGTTAAGGCCTTGCGCGAGATTAGTCCTTTAAGGAGGGGTTATAATGGCTGACTTATATTCGAAAAAAGTTATGGAATATTTCCAGAAACCAAAAAACATGGGTGAGATTGAGAATGCAGACGGTATTGGCAAGGTAGGCAACCCAACCTGTGGTGATATGATGTATGTGTATATCAAAGTGACTAAAAAAGACGATAAGGAGATTATAAGCGACATCAGGGTCAAGACTTTTGGTTGTGTTGCAGCTATCGCCTCTAGTTCGGTGACCACAGAGTTGGTAAAGGGAAAGACAATCGAAGAAGCAGAAAAGATTTCAAAAGATGATGTTGCAAAAGCCCTGGGCGGCCTGCCGCCAGTCAAGATGCATTGTTCACTGCTGTCCATTGACGCTCTAAAAACCGCAATCAATGATTATCGTGAGAAAAAATCAGAAGGATGAGGGGTGGGTACGCACAAAATGAATAAAAAAGTACTCTTAGTCTATACACCAGGTCTATATAGGGACTATACAAATGAAAACCAGTACCTTGAATTCCCTGTGGGAATCCTCTCCATAGCATCTTTGCTAAAGGAACACGGTTTTCAAGTAGAAATCATAGACGGGAACATTGACGGGGGCTACACAGAAAAAATCAGGAAAAACCTGGGCAATGCCCTGTTTGTTGGTTTTAGTGTGATGACAACCCAGGTAAAGAAGGCTCTTGAAGCTTCAAGGATGATTAAGAAGATAAACAAGAATATCCCTGTTGTGTGGGGGGGGGTTCATCCATCCCTTGTTCCTGCCCAAACGTGCGAAGACCCTAATGTTGACATTGTAGTTTATGGAATGGGGGAAGCAACAACACTGCATTTGGCACAGAAGTTAAGAGACGGGAAACCGCTTTCTGAGATTCAGGGGATTTATTATAAGGAACATGGCAAGCTACTAAAGACAGCTGTGCGGCCTATTACACAATCAGAAGCCCTACAAGCTATAGATTTTGACCTGGTGGATTGGGCAAGGTACGGTACATATAATCTTGAGCTCTGGCAGAAGGAGCGCGTTTTTATACGAAAGCCAACCAAGAGCAAGAAAGAGCTTAGCAGGTTTTTTTCTATTCAGACTTCAAGAGGGTGCCCTTACAAGTGCGTCTTCTGTACAATTCCCCTTATATATGGTTCAGAAGGAGACTACAGGAAAATGACGTACCTTAAAAGGTCAGCTGAGTCAGTGCTGGATGAAATTGAGGACCTTATCAAAAAATACAGTGTGCGGCAAATAATGTTCCAGGATGAGTGTTTTCTCAACAGTAGAAAGTGGCTGGAGGATTTCCTTGCTGGAATAGAAGCGCGAAAACTGAAGTTTGTGTGGAACATAAATGCGCGGTCTGACATATTTGCTAAGGGCATTGTGTCTGAGGGGTTGCTTAAAAGAATGAAAAAAGAAGGTTGCATTTCAATGTTCATCGGAGCAGAGTCCGGTTCAAATAGGCTTTTGAAAAAAGTCCAAAAGTACATCACAGTAGAAGAGACAATTCAGACAGCAAGAATACTCAACAGGTACAACATTCCTTGTATATACGGCTTGATGATGGCTATTCCCGGAGAGACCCGGGCAGATTTGGTTTCAACGCTTGATCTCATCCTAAAACTTTATAAGATTGGTGGCAGGCACGTGAGAATCTCTGGCCCCGTTATATTCCTGCTATTTCCAAGATGTAAATTATGGGGTGAGTGCAAGCGCCATGGCTATGAGGAACCTTTAAATCTACAGGAATGGGCAGATTTGCCTATGGAAGAAATCGTGCGCCCCGATTTTAGAAAACTGCCCTGGGTATCAAAAAAAAATTATGCTCTTATGGACTATCTCAAATTAATGGGGGCCCGCCATTTGCCAACAAACAAGTTTTTGCTGGCATTTCTTGAGCTAATTTGCCGGTTTAGAAAGAAGATTAATTGGTTCAGGTTTCCAGTTGAGCTTCTGGCTTGGAATTATTACGAATACCGAAGGTTAAAACTAAGGATGGGATGACTATCGAGACAGGAAATCAGTTACATATCCCCACAGAAGCTCAAACTCATCTCTCAATTCACCCAGTGCCAGCATGACTGTCAAATATATTACTATTCCTACGGGGATTAACAAAAACAGGTTAACATCCCTTACAAGGAAGACCATAATGCCCATAAGAACAGAGGCAAAGACACTCTTATATGTAAGTTTTATTAAGCCAATCTTACAGAATGTTCTTGAGATGTATACAAAATTCATCAAAACAACAACAGCATAGCTAACTAGGGTTGCAAAAGCACAACCCAATAAGCCATACCTTGGAATAAGCATTAGATTCAGAACAATGTTCAATGCCCCTGCCATGAGGAGGGCATACAGGTTAACCTTCTCTTTCTTGAGAGCATAGAGAAGAGACCTTATAACCATATGTAGTGTTAGCAAGAGGCCATATATGAAGAACAACTTGAGTGCTAGGTCATATTGTGCAAAAGAGGGGCCCATAAATTGAGTGATTATCTTTTTTGAAAGGATAACCAACCCCGCAAATCCCGGAAGGGCGACGTACAAGGAATATTTCAGGATTTTCCTGAACACTGGAACCAATTTTGCTTTCTTTTTTACAGTGTAAAGCAGCGTCATTGATGGAAAAGCTGCAAAAACCAATGAACCTGGAATCATAACAACAAAATTAATAATCCTGAGAGTAAACTCATAGAGTCCAACAATCTTAAAGCTTGTGAGCTTTGTCAAGAACAGAATGTCTACGTTGTAGAAAAGAGCCGTCCCAAGCCCAATAAGCACAAAGAGGTAAGATGATTTGGTAAGGGAAGTGCACTTCTTGAAATCAAATGAAAAAACAATTTTTGGAAATCTCTTCATAGTGATTAGGAACAGCACAATAAAGCGCATTATTGATACACCCAGGAATGCCAAAAACAAAGCATTTATGCTGCCAGAAGATGAGAGTAGCGCATAGGCACTAATTAACAGGACCAAGGTCAATAATGGGTTTATCAGCAGATACACCATTTTTTGGTATGCAACATAAATTGTGGAAAAAATGTTCGCAAAGTTGGATATAATTGAGGATAAACCAATTATAAGGATACCCCAAGTGAATTGGCCGTAGGACCCACTCACCTTCAAAACGAGCAAAACTAGGAAGCAGAAGGTCAGTGAGGTGAAAACCTTCAGCACAAGGATGCTGGACACATAACCATTAAAATTCTTGTCTTTAGGGGATAAGGCCCGGATCGATGGAGTAAACATTCCAAACTGTAGGAAGACGCCAAGGAAACCAACAAATGCAAACACGAAACTGAACTTGCCCAGGCCCCCACTCCCCAAAAATCTAAGGATAGTCAGGATAAGGCCAAGATAAAGTAGTTTATTCAGTATGTTACTTATTAGGTGGTAATTAGCATTTGCAAATATTTTTTTTATTTCCATCACCCACTAAGATAATTTATCCATTCCTCTGGCTTAATTTTTGCCCTGTCAAGTTCTAGGGCAAGGCTATAGCACACCTCACATTTAATAGGTACCTTGGACAATGAAGGTGTACTACCAATTATGTCAACCACCTTGCCAGTTCTTTTTAGGATTAACTCTTCGCCTCGCCTGATCAGTTGCCTGAAATTATGGGTGGGTGAAGTGTTTTTAAGGAATTTAGCCATGTTGCTTGCCCCCATCTGTTCAACCTCTTTACGAAGCTGTTTGATTATCATCGTCTTGTCTTCTGAGACTAAATCCTGTACACAAACACTTGAGGGAAAAACAATGTAGGGATTCATACCAACATGGCAGCAAGGAAGGTGCCTGATGCATACCTTAGAGCCACTCTTCTCAAAAAATATTTTCATGTCATCAGAGAAGCAGTTAAGCTCATGGTAACTGTAGTCGTTACTCTTATTTACACAACCAGCGTATATCTTATTATTGTCTACCTCTGACCTAAGCCTGCCAGTTACCATCAACCCATAACTTATCAATCTGAACCATTTGAATATACCCAACACAAGATTGCTCTCTTTTAGCCCAAACAATGAGCTCAGTTTTCGGATTGTGTGGCGTGCTTTGTTCTTGATTTTAAAAAATAGAATCCTGTTCTCCAGAACAATTTTCCCTTCCTTTATGCTAGCATGACAATTGAGGTATTTTTTGACATATCTCAACTTGTATCTTTTTGAGAGCAGAAGGAAGAAATCATGGGCTAGTTTTTGCAACGAAGGTTCAGTAAAGCATTTGGAATCAACACTTATTGCAACAAAATCAAGTTTTTTCAAAATATTCAAGATATCCTGGGTTTTCCTATTAAGCGTGTTATTTTTGACACGTTCTTTCAAGAGGACCATCAATTTGCCAGTGTCTCTTGTCGCGGGTAATTTCTTAAGTTCCAGCTTCAAGATGCTTAGCGGATTAATCACCACCTTTTTTTCTTTGTCGTAGTATGTGGTAAGCGACTCTAAAAATGGTAGATTCAAAAGGGGATCGCCGCCTGTAACAGATATTTTGTCACTCATCTCTGAGAAGATTCCGAACAGATTCTTCAACGCCTTCTTCTCAGTATTGGTTTTACCAATATCATCAAACTTGATACTTATCTCCCCAAAATGGGAACAGTAGTAGCACTCGTTGTCACACTTTCCTGTTGGAAAAATAATTATCTCCATTTTCTAAATCTTTGACGGCAGCTTTACAAGCCAGTTTTTTATAAAATAAAGGTCCTGCACAATATTTTTTGCTTTGTTACCAAAACTGGTTGGCCAAAGAACCGGATATATAAGTGATTTTATCTTATAATTCCAACTTACTTTGAAAAGATTTTCCTTCATAGAATCAAGCAAAATCCTCTTTAGCAAAGAACCCTTTATACCCAACTTAGTGCGGAAGTCTTCTGGCAAACTACATCTAAAAAACGTTTCGCAGAGCACAAGGCAATAATACACTAATTGGTTTGTGTTTGTCTTTGTGCATTTTTCATAGAGTGCTGACCAATTAATTTTTTGTTTTCTTAACATCTCATTAAGTTCATAAAGTGTTCTTAAACCACCTGCAAAAGAATGCCCCATCAGATGTATGCACGAATAAATTATTTGGTCTTCCAACTTTAGGATATCTATCTTGTCATCCTTAATCTCAATCGTTTTGGTTTTAAAGGAGGCTTTGAACCCATGGTGACCAAAGAAAAGCCTATCATGGACCTCAACCAATATTGTCCAGTTTCCAATCTTTTTTCTGCAATCAAAGTGATGGTAATGGGGGTGCCTGTCAACTGAGTAGCCTTTCCTAATCATTTCTGTTCTTATCTTTTTGGAGTCATTTGAATCAATAAGCAGGTCAATGTCTTGCATTGGCCTTTTAAGCAGATTGATTTTTCTGTAATGGTTCACGGAGTAACCTTTCAAAAGCACAAACTTGACAGAATGCTTCCAAAACAGTTTACAGAGTTCAGTAAACTCCATTAGCATTAGCATACTGTTCGCAATAGAATAATCCTTATACCTGACAAGCCTCTGCTCAAACCTCTTAGGCACAGCCAGTCTTAAAGTCCTTACACAATCAAGAGCATCTATATGTAGCAGATTATTTGAGATAATTTCCCATATAATATCCCACTTAATGGAAACAATAAGCGCCTTAACCCTTTTTCTATCACGATTCAGCAAAGCCAGCATAAATTCCTCCTCTTTGCCCAGCGAAGGGTTTCTTGATTTCCTGGTTTTGGTCATGGGCTTTTTCACCATGTGCATAACGAGACAAAAAGTATATATAAAACCTTGTTTAATTTAAACATATGTTCTCCAAGAATTTATCACAAAGAAAGATACTCCTTCTAATAATCCTCTTTGCTTTGCTAGTAAGGTTACCCTGGTTGTATACAACCATAGAAAGGGATGAAGCAACCAATGCGCTCACTGCCTGGAGGGTTTTGCATGGCGAAACTCTCTACAAGGATATCCACGCCGACAAACCACCCCTACTGTATGTTTTTTACCTTGTGCCCATCTCAATATTCGGCAATTCAATTATCCCAATAAGGCTTCTTAACAACCTCCTCTTTGTTTTTTCCATCATCATCTTTTTCAGGATTGCTGAAAACATCTTTAAGAGAAGGGTCGCAATATACTCAACTATTCTCTTTGCATTTGCCATGAACATCCCTGTATTTGAGGGGCAGTTGGCAATGTCAGAGTCTTTGCTGACCCTGTTTGTTTTGTTGTCTGTTTATTCTTATTATAAATTTGCAAAAGAACACAAACCAGTTAACTTATTCCTCTCGTCTTTGTTTATGACACTTTCTGTTCTCACAAAGCATCAGGCAATTATCCTTTGGTTTATGCTGCTAACATTGTTTCTTATCCACACCAAATCTGCAGGTTTTATCAAGAAAAATCGCCCACTTTTTCTCAAGAGCTTACTATATCTCATATTACCAATGGGTTTTGTGACATTTGCTACACTTATCCTGATGGTCTTCATGGAGTTTGATGGAATCTTGATTATAATTAAGCTTAGTGCAATCAGGGCAATATCTACTGTAACTGATTTATTCAAAGCTATTTTTGGTCTTAGACAGATTGGAGAAGCAAAGGCAGTGGTAACATTGAGCATGTGGCGCTCGTACAAGTATGTCCCATTCGGTTACGTGCTGCTTTATCTTTTGGAGGGTGCTTTCCTCTTCTTTTTATCCTTGGTTGGTATGTTTAAATTATTCAAGGAAAAGAGCAGACCTAAATGCAACTTTAGCAAGCAACTTGTTATTGTCTGGTTCTCTTTTTCACTAATGGTTTCCTTAGTTCCAAAAGCCTTCGGCCATTTTTTTATCTTCCTGATACCACCCGCATCGCTTCTAGCAGGTTTCGCGTTATATAACATTATAAAGAAAAAGTCTGTTCGCAACAACCTGTTTTTGGTCTTGGTTTTAGTTTTATTAATGGTGTCTCTATTTTTTCAGGTTAAACATTACCCAGACTTTCACATCACCTATGGCCCATACAGGATGGGGTTCAGTGATTTTGGTAGTTATTCTGACCAGCTGGCGTTCGGCAAATTCATAAAAGAAACCAAATCAAAGGATGATTCCATCATTGTCTTTGGGTGGGCGCCGGTAATCTACTGGCTAAGTGAAACCAAACCAATAACTCAAAGCAGCTTTAATTTCAATGCAGACGACCTATTTCAGGCAATTCAAGAAAAACAACCGCGATACATAATAATCATGCCATACTCAGATATTGACCACCTATCTATCTTTCCTGTCAGGGGGCTAACTACAGAGAAAAAAAAGGAGTTCGAGGAATATCTAGAGCATTACATACTTTCAAACGTTGAAGGTATTAGGGTATATTCAAAGAAAGAATAAAGCGTCCTACCCCAACAGTTCTTTTAGAATCTTACTGTTATTTTCATCAATACTGTTGTATGCAAATCTCATGCTGACAACGGAATAATTATAACAAGAATTGAACTCACCCATTCCGCCCTCCATGGATTTTATATCTCCAGCGTATGCTTTTGCTTTGTCAGCATCCCCTTGTTTATAACTGTCCAGGGCCAGTTGTATTGTAGTATCACAAAATACCCTTCCATCTTGGGCTTCATTTATTATATCATGGTAAATCAAAACTGCTGTATCCTGCTCTCCCTGTAATTTATAAAGTGCAGCTAATATATTTTTCAACATCAACAAACTATCGCCCTGGAATGTTGAAGGGTATTTTGGACTCTGCATTATGTCTTTTAAATACTTAGTAGCATTTTTAATGTCAAGACCCCATTGACTAGCCATCAGGGGATAAATGTGCAGGTGTAGCTCTTGTAGGTCTGGTCTCTGAGAAGCCACCCTGAGACCATCAATATTTTTTGTCTTACTAAAAAAATCAACCAACAGTATAGGTAAAATCCTTGCCTCTTTGGTGTCTAGATTAGAGGTTTCTACCGATTCTGCCCTCTCAATTATGGCTACTTCTTCTTCTGGGGTAGGTGATTTAGAAAGATTTGCCCCTACTAATTCCAGGTCATAGACAATTCGTGTTAGATAGAAAAAATTTGCAAGATTCACTCTATCGTTCCAAGTGAAATTTAATAGGGTTGATATGTTATAGTACTCTTGACTTTTTTTAAAGACGTTACTAAGCATTTTAAGGTCTTCATCTTCACTTAGTGTATCTTTAATATCGTCGTAACCACCCGTTAAAAAGAGGTCACTCTGGTATAAGAAATCTAGGTATTCGTCAGCGAATGCCTCCACCTCTGCATTGGATGGGGTAGCTGTAGTTTGGGGAGTAGTTGTTGTCGAGGTTGTATCACCTGGTTCTGTTTTCCAAGGTGCGAACAATAAGACAACCACCCCTATACATGCAATTAGAATTATAACGAGTAGAACTGATTTTTTCACCTTCTTTTTTTCTTTTGACTTAGCCAACTTACCCCAACAATATTATTATTATTTTGTTCCTTAAATATTTATCGGAAAACTAAAACTATTTAAATAAAGTTAATTCCTAATCCAGCATGCAAGAAGATGCTCATGTCTCTCTGGAGCTGTTAGGCATAGTGTTTAAGATACACATCAAGAATGAAGATTATCACAGAATCATTTCAGAGCAATACAAAAATTTTTTAACAAAAAGAAGAGAAGATTATTTTCTGAGCGTAGATTTTGCAAAAACATCGCAAAAAGAAAAGGATGCATGCATTAAGATTGATAAGGTGGGGGATTCTTTTGTCATTGGAAACTCATTTTTCAGGGGCACATTCTATCCGGGACGGAAAAAATCACAGGTAACGCTTTTTAGGACCCCGCTTAAGCAGATATATGCGCCAGGAGTTTTATCTGATTTTTTGGCAACATGTTATTCCATACTTTTACTTGATAAAGGATACTTCATCTTACACAGCTCAGGCTTGGTAAAAGATAGAAAAGGGTACATTTTTTGCGGTCAAAGTGGTGCTGGCAAAACAACAATCGCAGAGAAGAGCGGGGCAGTTGTGCTAAATGATGACTTTGTCTTTGTCAAGGCAAGCAACGGGAAATGGAATGTGTACGGCACGCCTTTTTCAGCCACATTTCCTGGAGTAAATAAGGCCCATAAACTAGATAAAATCTTCTTAATCAAACATGCCAAAACCAATTACACGCGTAGGCTTAAGAAGATTAATGCAATAGGTCCATTGCTTTCACATATGGTCTTAGTTGGTAGGATGATGGAGGGAAATTATCTTGACCACAATCGAAAGATATTTAACCTTCTTGTGGATATTGTAAAATCTGTCCCGGTGTACTGGCTGGGTTTCACATCAGATTGCTCGTTTTTGGGTGAACTGGATGAATTTAAATAACTATGTTAAGATCAAATCTCATGTAGAGTGGAAACAGGTAGATAAAGAAATCATAATATTTGATACAAAAAATACCTCATTCTACAAACCAAATGAGACCGGGGCCCTTATCTGGTGGAGCCTGGTAAAGGGGAACAACCTCCTGGCTGCTTTGAAATCAGTGCAGAATTCCTGCGAAGCAGATTCAGCTGAATTGCAGAAGGATGTAATTGATTTTCTAAATGAACTCGTTGCAAAGGATTTGGTTCAGCCAATCGCCAAAAAACCCTCAAGTGTTAAGGAACAGATTAATTTGAGTTAGGGTGGCAGGTATTTCTTAAGAAAACTAAATAGTATCTTTCTATCTTCTCCCTCTACCTGTGATATTATCCATTTGCAGCAATCAAAGTAAATTAGCTTCATCATACAGCCTTCCATGGTGTGCTTGAAAGAGTTACCCGTTTCAACGAAATTCCTGTAAACACAGGGACACTTGATGCAATAGTCCCGCATCCTACATTTCTTGCACTCGTTGTTTGTTAGGGAATATTCTTCAACGCACTGAGCATACATCTTGAATTTTACTGAATCAAATTTGCTAATTTTTCCAAAATCATTTTTGTCTAGATACAGGAACTGTCCACAACCATACACCTTTCCTTCTGGTGAAACAGTGAAAGTCTGGCCAGCTGCACTGCAGCATGAGTGCGGAACAACCTTCCCAAGTACCTCCCGGTCATAAATAGTTTTCAGGATATTGCAATATTCTATAAGATGGGGCACTGCTTTGTTCTTTTTAATATATTCAATGAACCACTCAGCAATTTTTAATCTATTATTCCTCAATCTTACTTTATTTTTTCTTTTGATTAAATTGATATCCTCCATTACAATAATATCATTTGGTTGTAGACTAGTTATGAAGTCAAGGTTTTTCTTAACATCCCTATCAGAAAACAAATATACATACTTGATTCCCAGGTGATTGGATATTTTATTTAGTCTCTTGATGTTTTTAACTACTACCTCCCAGGTTGGCTTACCCTGTTTTGTTCTTCTCCTAGAATCATGATTCTCTTTGACTCCATCCAAGCTGACGTCAACCATCAAATTGTGTTTTTTAATCAAATCCTGAATCCTTTTATTTAGGATAGTGAGGTTTGACGTGAATCTTATTTTAAGTTCTTTGTTTAACTGCTTTGCTTTTCTGTAGGCATATTCGCTAACAACATCAATAAGTTCAGGTTCCAGAAACGGTTCACCACCTATAAAATCCAATGAAAGCTTTTTTTCCTTGCTCTCAAACAACAGGTCAACAGCCATTTTGGCATCATCCAAAGAAATCCTCCTGTCGTTCTTTTCACCAACTAAACAATAAGAACAATTTAGATTACAATTCCTATTAAGGAAAATATCAACTCTTCTGTGACGCATTTTAACATCATATATGTCAGAAAATAACTTTCTTGCCCCCATCTTAACAGGGTGTTAAAGCAGGACCAGTAACACAGGTTATCGCACCGAAGTGAATTTTCTCTTTGATACAAATTAACTTTGGCTTAACATACTCCTTCTTTTTTTTATGCATAGTTAATAAATATAATGACAAGATATATAAATCTTTTTGTTTTTAAGATGTCCATGAATAAGGATATATCTAGTATGTTAAAACAGTTTGTTAGGGAGAAAAAACTACCTATTAAAATATCTGGCGAGAGCATGCAGCCACTGATAAGGTCTGGTGAAAAGGTTATAATAGTTAGTGCTAATGCCCTTAAACCAGGGGATATAATCTGTGCCAAGGGCTCCTGCGGAATAATGGTGCATAGGATAATAAGGCGCTTAAAAAATCAGCGTTTCCTGGTTAAAGGAGATAATAATTTTATAGGGGACCCTATACTAAGCAACAAAGACGTAATTGGGAAGGTGATTGCAATTAGGTCTGGCAAGATAAGGATAAACACAATGCCGTGGCGCTTTGCTAACAGAATGATTGCGTTGTTTTCTTACCTACAACTGGCCGTTTATGCTGGTTTTATGGCTAAAAGTAGCTCAGGAGACAAGTTTTCTAAGCAGTTCAAAAACGCAGTTGTTATGATTTCAAACCCTTTCTTGTTTATTGTCCACATTCTTCACAAACAATGAAAAATAAAATACTGCTTGTGTATACCCCAAGGCCTTTTAGGGATTATTCAGATAAGGATGATTTCTATGAAGTTCCTCTTGGACTTCTGTCTATTGCATCAACCTTAAAAGGCAACGGGTTTGACATAGAAATAATTGATGGAAACTTGGATAAAAATTATCAGGAAAAGGTGGGGCAAGCCAGCCAGGATGCGCTTTTTGTTGGGCTCAGTGTGATGACCACTCAAATAAAGGAAGCACTGGAGGTTTCAAAGCTTGTTAGAAGGGTTAACAGCAATACCCCAATTGTTTGGGGCGGCGTCCATCCATCCCTTGTTCCAATTCAAACCTGTGAAAACCCTTATGTGGATATTGTAGTATATGGCCAGGGAGAGATGACCACACTTGATTTGGCAAAAAAACTACAGAGCAAAGAACAACTTTCCAATGTACAGGGCATATACTATAAGAAAAATAACAAAGTTTTCAGGAATCAGGTAAGACAACCAACTGAGCTGGATGATATCCCTCCACTAAACCTGGGGTTAATTGATTTGCAGGACTATCTGAAAATAAATTACACCCTATGGAAAAACTCACTAAGGTTTTCAAGGCACAGTTTGAGGAAAGGGGATGAGGTTATAAATAGGTTCCCACTATATACTGGGAGGGGGTGTCCGTATAATTGCGCATTCTGTACTATCCCTATAGTGTATGGCCCTAAAGGTGATTATGGGAAAAAGGTGTACATGAAAAAATCTGCTAAGAAAATCCTGGACGAGATGGAACATCTGATTAAAGAGAAAAACATACAACTTATTCTCTTCCAGGATGAGTTGTTTTTTAATGACAGGAAAACAATAGAAGATTTTCTGGATGAGCTGGAGGCAAGGGAGCTGAAGATTAAGTGGACAGTACTAGTGAGGGCAAGTTTCTTTACCAACTGCTATAAACCAGGCAATCTGATAGAACGAATCAGGAAAAATGGGTGCATTGCTCTGCTTATGGGAGCAGAATCAGGTTCAAATAAAACCCTTAGAGCTATGAAAAAAGACCTTACCAGAGAGCAACTGCTTACAACAACCAAGTTACTTGCGAAGCACAAAACCTATTTCTCGTATTCTTTTATTGTTGGGTTTCCTGGAGAAAATAAGAAAGATTTGCTAGCGACTTTAGATATTATGAAAGAAATGAAAAAAATTGCAGGGAGATATGTTGATGTATGCTTGCCGCATATATTCATGCTGTTTCCAAGAAGCGATTTGTGGAGCATTTGTGAAAAGTATGGCTACAAAGAACCCGGTTCTCTCCAGGAATGGGCCGGGCGTGCCATAGATGATACCCTCAGCACAGATTTTCGGAAACTACCATGGATACCAAAATCTAACTATTCTTTAATAAGATTCCTCATGCTGGATGGTGCAAGCGCAATTCCAAATGGGAAATTATTAAAATGGATATACAACCAGATTTACCAGGTTAGAAGAAAGACTAGGTATTTTGGATTCCCTATTGAGATATTTGCGTGGAAGTACTACGGAAAACTGAAGTTGAGACTTTTTGGCCATTGATTTTGGTTTCTAGCGAGTCAAATAACCATCTGCCTAATGGCCCTGAGCGTGTCGTAAGGCCTCTTCATGTATATATGCTGGATCTTGTCCTTGAATGACAGCTGGGAGAACATGTACCTTGTAACCTGCCTCTTTTTTCTGGTAACATATCTCCTTGCGAACCTTTCTTGCCTTTTGTTAAGCTTCCACAAACTCACCTTTGCGTACTGCTGCATAACATTCTTTTGTAAGTCAATGTGTTTACTGTTTAATCCATAAAGAACACCCTTTTTCACAAGCTCAGCGAACAGTTTGGTGCTAGGCATGGGCACTAGGTTATTTATGTTTACTATCTTTAGCTGATTATCTTCTATCTGTTTTATGTTGTACAACACGTCCTCATAGCTCATGCCAGGATAATTAAAAATTATTGAGTATGCAGCAGGGATGCCTGCGTTTTCAATCATTTTGTTTTTTCTCTTGAATTCTTCGATTGAGAAGGTCTTGCCAATCGCTTTCTGAATATTCTGTGAGAATGATTCAAGCCCCATCCCAACAAATACACAATTGCTTTCTTTCAACAGCTTCAGGTTCTTCTCATTTATGTATTTTAGCTTGGTCATGATACCTAAACCCAATCTCTTGTTGAGCCCTTTCTTATTGAAAAGGTCAAGAAACTCCCTTACCTTGGGGTGCGACAAGATGAAACAAGAATCAGTGAAGTAAACGCATTTGATAAACGGGTATTTTGAAATAATTCCCTCAATCTCTTTGATAACCTTCTTTGGTGCCCTAGCCTTATATACTCCTTTGGACTGACCCTCTACACAGAAGCTGCAGCCACCTGTACAACCTAAAGAAAGAGTCATTGTTACTGTTGGAATCCTCTTGTATACAAGAGACACACTCCGAGAATGGAACTTCATATTGAAGCTGTCTCTGTCAGGCTTCTCAATCTCATCAATCCCAAAATTATAATTGGGCACTCTTTTTGTCTTGATAATTTCACCGCTCCTTCTGAAAACAATGTTTGGTATCTTATCGAGTTTCTCTTTGTTAAGTATCTGTGATAATACTAATTCACCCTCACCAAGTATTAGGATATCAATATCTTTCAATCCTTCAAGCAACTTCCCCCCAACAGAGGTTGCGTATATCCCAAAAAGTATTATCCTGCATGAGGGTGCTTCTTCTTTTATAATTCTTGCATACTTCACAAACTGTTCCAACTCCCCAAGAAACACTTCAAATGCAGCGTAATCTGGTTTTTCCTTAATAATGAAGTTTTTAAAAACCCCCAGGCACCACCTTAAACTCATCTTTTCATACCTGAAGTGATATGTTTCATCAAACAGAATCGGTTTGTAACCAGTATATTTTTTTGTGTTGCTGATTAGTGAAGCTAATTTCATTGGAAAGAGTTTTATGTTCCCTGGATCAAGATTCACAAAAAGTGCCTTCTTCATGTATTTAAGAAAAGCACAGATAATATATATTCTTATCGGCAACCACCAGAAAACCCAATAAATTACTTTTAAATATTTTTTGCAAATGACTTGGCCATAAGAACAGGGTTAAACCTAGTTTTAAGATAAACATATTTTAATTTCTGTTTTGGTGTGAGTCGGAAAAACCAGTACCAGAACCTGTACTTTGTCTTCTTTTTAATGTATTTTATAGTATCTTCTTCCTGTTTTCTGGTGAGGTTCCAGAATCTTTTTTTCTGGAAATCATTGATGAAATCAGCGTGCCAGTTTATCTTCTCATAATCTAAGGAAGGCAAGATTTTATTACTCACAAGTTCTTTGAATATTCTCGTTCCAGGGATAGGATTAAGATACACAATACCAACATTCTTTAATTTGTTTTCCTCTATTGTTTTTATATTATATTTTACATCTGCATAGTCCATGCCAGGGTAATTAAATATTAAAGAGTAAGCAACAAACATCCCTGACTTTTTTAAGATTATATTTTTTTTCTCAAAATCTTTTAATGAGAATATTTTACCTATGCTTTTCTGAATTTTTAGAGAAAAGGACTCAATCCCTATTGAAACAAAGGAACATCTGCTTTTTTTTAACAGTCCAACTGTTTCTTCATCTATGTAATCTACCCTTGTCTGGATTCCAAAAGTTAGCTTCTTATGAAGCCCCAGCTTATTATATGATCTTAGAAATTCTTTTACTTTTGGATGCTTTAAATGGAAACAGTTGTCTGTAAAGTATATATACCTGATATAAGGGTATTTGGTGATTATATCACATACTTCTCTGATTGCATCCTTTGGGTCTCTTACCCTGAACTCTTCGTAAACCTCTTGAGATACACAAAAAGCACAATCCCCAGTACACCCCCTGGACAAAAGCATGGTTGCTGTGGGGAGCATCATGTACTGCAACATTGGGCTGTTAGAATAAAGTTCCATATCAAACAACTTTCTGCTTGGCCAAGGGATGTTATCAATATCCAGATTGTAATTTTTAAGTTCTTTTGTCTGGACAAGCTTATTTTTTTTTCTGAATACTATATTGGGTATATTCTCTAATTTCTTGCCATTTAAAATCTCAGCAATTATCAACTCCCCTTCTTTCCGAACCAGTATGTCAATCTCTTTTATGTTTTTTATAAGGTTTTTGCCAAGCACAGTGGATTGGACGCCGCCCACAATTATTCTACACAAGGGAAATTTTGATTTAATTAATCGCGCATATTTAAGGAAATTATTTATCTCATTTTGAGATAAGGTGAATGCAACATAATCTGGTTTTTGTTTGATTATCAAATCATCAAAACTCTTGATGCACTGCCCAGGTTTCTTTTTTTCCCGATAGATGTTTTCATCAAAAAGGATTGGTATGTAATGCGTTTTTTTCTTTATTGTGCTTATAAGATATGCTATGCCAAGTGGGAAGCGTTTGATAATTGGTGTATAGAAATTAACAAAGATAATTTTGTTCATAAGCTTGGGAAAAGTGGGAATTATATTTAATTTTATCTATACCAATAAGCTTTTAAATTCTGGTTATTAACCTTTATAAATGCCCTGGGCGGGGCAAAATACTTATAAGGGCGAAAAGAGATGAATCAATGTTGTAAATCAAAGCCAGTGTACAGGCAGTACAATGGAGAAGATCTGTGTAAAAAGCACTTTCTTGAATATTTTGAGAGAAAAGTAAAACGAACAATTGGTAGTCATAAGCTCCTTACAAAGAAAGAAAAGGTGCTGGTTGCATGTTCAGGTGGCAAGGACAGTACAGCTGTCCTGTATATTCTTCACAAAACCAACAAAAATCCAAACATCAAGATTGAGGCGTTTCACATTGATGAGGGTATTGAGAAATATTCTGATAAAAATACAAAAAACATTAGGGAATTCTGCAAAACACATAAAATTAAGCTGCATGAAACCTCGTTCAGGAAAGAGTTTGGTTATTCCTTGTGTTATATCCACACAGCACTGAAAGAAAAAGGTGTTAAGGCAAAATCATGCACTATATGCGGAACACTCAGACGTTACCTGATGAATCTTTATGCAAGAAAGACAAAGGCAACAAAGCTCGTCACTGGTCATAACCTTGATGATGAAGCGCAATCAATAACCATGAACCTGTTCAAGAACAACACAGAGGTCATGAGGCGGCTTGGGCCATTAACTGGCATAATCAGAGATAAAAAGTTTGTTCCAAGAATCAAGCCATTATATTTCTGCACTGAAAAAGAGGTTGAACTTTATTCCAGGCTGCAGAAATTCAAGGTCTCGTATGGCAAATGCCCCTGCTCTGTTGATGCATACAGGCGGCAGGTTGGCAATATGCTGGACGAGTTTGACAAGATACATCCAGGAACAAAGCATTGTGTTGTGAATTCGCTGCTTGAACTGCTTCCAAGCATAAGAAAGGGTGTTAAGGCTAAGCTGAACTATTGCAGTAATTGCGGGGAGCCAACAAGCAGAGACAAGTGCAGTGTATGTACCATGATATCAAAAATTAAACCCAAAACATTAAATAAAAAGAAGAAATAATACAATACAATGATTGATGTTATTTTTCCAAAAAATAATGAGAATGAATTCCTCAATGTAGCTGAAAAACTTGGCATAAAAAAACTGTGCTTTGCATATCCTCTGAAGGAATTTAATAAAGTTGAGAAAAAGCCAGGTTTTTTCTATGCTGTGGTAGCAGAGCCAGATGAGTTAAGGAAAATAAAGCATGCTGACCTTGTTATTGTGAAAAATTCGCCAGGAAACAGGGCAGTATTTGAGAGCAAGAAGGCAGATATGTTGTTTGAGCTTGAGAATAATCCCGTAAATGATTTCATGCACCATCGTAACTCTGGCCTGAACCAGGTGCTGTGCGCTATAGCGCACAAGAACAAAGTGGTTGTTGCATTTAGTTTTAATTCTATCTTAAACTCAAGAGAGCCTGCCAGGGAATTGGGCAGGATGATGCAGAATGCAATGCTGTGCCGAAAATACAAGGTTGATATGGCGGTTGTATCCTTTGCAACAACACCTTATGAAATGAGGGACTTGAATGATTTAGCAGCTTTTGCAAGGCTTATTGGGGTACAGAATGCAAAGCACTCACTAAATGTGATACAGCAGAAAATTCTGAGCAACAGGAAAAAACAATCTCCAAACTACATCCAAGAGGGGGTTAAACTCGTTAGATGAAAGTTAGCATAGGGGTATTTGCTCACAATGAGGGATCCACTATTGGTTTCCTGCTGCAGAGATTAAACGAACAAAAAACAGATACAGTAGACATTGCTGAAATCATTGTGGTGAGCTCTGGAAGCACTGACAGCACAAATAAGATTGTGCGCAATTTTGCGAGAAAGAACAAAAATATTAATCTGTTTACACAGCAGCAGAGACTGGGTAAGGCATCTGCAGTGAATATTTTCCTGAAGGCAGCCAAGTCAGACATCTGCCTTTTTGTAAATGCAGACGCACTACCTAAAAAAGATACAATTGAGAAACTCTGCAACAAATTCTCAGATTCCAAAATTGGCATGACCGGAGGGAGAGTCATACCCTTAACTCATAAAAATTCAATCCTGGGCTTTACCAATCATCTGCTTTGGCAGCTCCATCATGAAATCTCCTTAAAATATCCTAAGATGGGTGAAATGGTGGCTTTCAGAAAGATATTTACACAGATAGACGAAAAAACTGCAGTGGATGAGGCATATATTGAACCGTTGATTCAGAAGCAAACACTAAGTGCTTTCATCAGGCAGAGGAGAAGGATTTATGCAGGTCATAGCTATCTCAGGAAAACGGATAATTATTCTGTGTCAACATTCAATAATTTCATGGTTCTAAAGGTTTGGCTGAAGCATCTTGGCAAAGACCCTTGGCATAAGCTTGCAGGAGCTTTGGTTTTGGAAGGTTGTGCAAGATTCCTTGGGTATTATGATTTCCTCACAAAAAAAGACCATTCTATCTGGAAAAGGATTTAGAAAACCTTTTATATTAGTAATCTCATAATTTCAATTTATGGTAGTTGTAAGTGTAAAAGAGCTAAAAAGGGGGAAAATCACCAATATCTGGAAATTAAGTGCGTTATTGTTCATTGCTATTATAGTATTTCTTATAATGTCATCTCCTCTTTTCAGTCTTCCACCCCCATGCGACTGTGACTATGATGACGAATGTGATCTAGGCCAGGCATGCAACATAGGTTCTAACATCTGCTCCTCCTCACCGGATTTCATAGGTTTATGTGGTGATTCAAGCCCCACCACCACCACTACCAGTGGCAGCCCCACCACCACTACCCTCGTTTGCAATAACGATGGAATCAGAGATGCGAATGAGGCATGCGATGGATATGATTTTGAAATTGCCCCAGGTGTCCAATCTAAGGATTGCAGCGCCTATAATAGCAACTGGCACACAGGCACATTAAGGTGTAATAATTGCGTAATCAACACTAACGGGTGCTGCAAAGATACAGATTATGACGCTACCCAGGCTGTAGAACCAAGCACAAGACCATATGAGCCTGGAACAGTCACAAAGAGAGGTGTTGAATATCTAGATGAGTGCATCATAGGTACTAACAAATTAAAAGAGCAGAAGTGTAATTCTGGTGGCGGTAATGGTGTGGCTGAAAGAGATTGTCCGCTTGGATGCTACGACGATCCAGCAGGTGGTCCAGATTATTGCATAAGGTGCATTGATAATGAAACAATGACTGTTGCCCTAGCCAACTCACCACAAATAACACCGAAAACACTTGCCCCACCAGAAGATAAATATCATAGGGGTAAAGTTTCATATGCAACTTTTAAAGATGAAAACGGAGACCCATTTGGTGGTTGGAAGGCAAGATGGGGTGTTGAACTCGAGATTAATGAATCTTGTTTGAACTGTCATGTTACAACAGAAGTAAGCTGTAAACCAGGTGTAAACAATCCTAACTTTGACATAACCCAGGATTTCTTTACGTATAAGGGGAGTACTACTATCGGCGATATTACTGGAACATTGTGCAGCTCTCTTGGGTGTTCTGGCGGCGCATGCGTTGACATTAGCAACCCTCCATCTTGGGCATTGGGGTACGAAACATGTTTTGAACATACATCAAAGCGTTGCGACCCAGCCAATCCTTTAACAAACTGGCAGCGCTGCACATGGTTTGGCGTGAATATAGAAGAAGAGCCAGGTTTAGGCAGGGAACATGGCGGAACTGGATGGCAGTGCGAGCCGTGTTGGGATTACTGCAGTGCAGGTGTTAATGCGCCCTATGGCTGTGACCAGGGAGGTAGTTTACCAGAGCCATATTATGGCTGCTGGATGAGTACACACTGTATGAAAGATGCAGGATATTATGAGAACCCAAGCGAGTATGAGTTTTATGATTGCACGCCTGTTACTGGCCTGCTCTGGGGTGTTGAGACTGGGCCAGGCAATAGCGGAGACTGCTTCATGGATGCTCCAGTTTGCAGTGAGCATTCAAGTTCCCACCATAATGATTCTAAGCTTGGCATATGCCATTTCTGCGACGAAAAAAGTGATGGCTGCACACAAGTATGTGGCGGGCAGTGGAACCAGCATGAATGCTGCGATAGCCATTTTTATGATGATTGGACCATGGTTAACGGCGAGAGAGTGCCCCTCCCAGATTGTGGGGTTACTGCCAATAATCAAATCTGCGATGCGCCTGATTACAGATATCTTGATCCATATTACATGAATACAGAGGAAATGGCCCTGGCAAAGGACGAGCCTGTGCGGGGACAACGATTTCCAGGTTCAGAAGAAGGCAAGCTGTATGAAGGTGGCCAGTGGTATGATGGTTCTGCTTCAGAGACTGTGACGCTGCTCTGCGACAATATGGATTATTTATATAATGGCTCATGGCACAAGTCAGAGGGAACTTGCACAGAGGTCAACACATCTGCTGGCAACATGTATCTTGATTATGAGAACAGCACATGGGGTGTTTGCAATCCTGGCACTTATTTCACCACACTTAACTGCTCAGCAAATACTTATATCTGTACAATATATGGCTGGGAGCTGCAAGATGCTATTAACTGCTCAAGTGACATAGATACATGCACCAGCTTGTGTTATGGGGATTGGAGCGAGGACACGTTAGAATGCTGCGAGAGTTATGTATATGATGATACAGACTGCGCAACGCCCAGCATGAGCAGGATTTGCGATGCAAAGGTGTACCCTGCAGATACCACAGACCATGTCTTGCTTTTTGAGGGCGGGTCCTGGATATCAGACGGCTATCCAAACGAGGTTGTATCTTTAACATGCGATAATTGCTCACACCTGTATGACGGCCAGGCCTGGCACAAGTCAAATGGCAGCTGCACTGAGGTTAATACAACCTATAATGTGATGTACCTTGATTATGATAATTGTTCATGGCAGGCTTGCACTAATTTATCTTACTGGACTAATATAACCTGTGGCAATGACCAATATTACTGCACAGACCTTGGCTGGCAAAAAAACCTTGAGCTGAGGTGCACACCAGACAAGAGCACATGTAGCTACTGTACAAGCCCAGACATGTGCCTGCTTAACCCACTTAGCACAAAAAATGAGCAGCCTAATCCGCGCTGCATCCCTCTCGGGGAGTATTACAGCGATGATTACTGCCTAAATGGCACCTGGTCAACAAGGACAGCGCTAATAGCTACACAGCTGCTGAATTTTGCAAGCACAAAAACAGACTATACATTATTCTGCGACACGCCCCAGTATGCAGCGAATAATTACCAGGACCTGTCATTGTATGGCGACGGTGGAAGCTGGCTGCAGGGTGTTAATAAGTTATGTACACTTGAATATAAGGAAGGCAGTAATCGCTACAGGGCATTTGGAACATCTATCAATGACCAGCAAAATTACTTCATCAACACAGACTATGGGTTTCTGCCAGTTATACTGAAATTCAGCAAGGATTACTGCGACAGCGCAGTTCATACAGATAATAAATATTACAGGTGCGGCACAAACAATTCTCTATGGCTGAACAATGACACTTATTCAGTTATATACTCAAGGAAGGGCATAAATCTTGACGGAAGCCTTATCTCAAATGTTTTCATAACATTCAGGAGTTTATTATACGACCCAATCACTTCTATAATCAATACTATTAAGGGGCTGTTTACGCCAACAATTGGTGCAAGCAAGATACACGAATTCCTGGAAGACATACATGACTTTGACCAGGTCTATTACAAGAAGGTAGGCACCAAAGAAGTGAGGGGCTTTGTCAGGCAGGAAGCTGACTGCGCAGCATCTGGCGTTTGCGGCTGGTATATCTCTGTTAATTATTTTAATTTCAATTATGATGTTTGTAACAAGATTGCGCAATGGGACCTCTATGACGGAATAAGCACTGGAAACCCAATGGAACACGAGATACATTGCACTCAGTCTGCTAATAATTATCATGTAGTCAGTCATGTTGATGAAGGCGGCGAGTTCCAGGAAGTTGGGCAAATCTGGACAGACCTGACCTCGAAGCTCAGGATTGAGTAGATTTTTCTAAAAAACATTAAATTAATAAGTATCTAATCTAATTTTATTCTAAAAAAGAGGTAGAGCATGTCAAAAAAAGGACAGATTACACTATTTATGGTATTAGGGTTAGTTATTTTGTTCATCTTTGGCTTTGTTCTTATTCTAAGCAATAGTTCTACAGATACAACTGAGGTTGAAGAGATATATGCGGATTTTCTCAAGAGTGTTCCAGTTAAGGAATATGCGACCCTGTGCATTGGTGAGGCAACAAAAGAAGGTCTGAGGCTGCTCGGCAACCAGGGCGGTAAAATCTATAATCACCAGGCAAATGCAACCAGTGTTGCACTAGCACCAATCTATCATTTAAATCCGCAGCCAAAACCAATCGCATATGGTTATTATGTAATTCCTTACAATATAAGTGGCAGATGGTACAATGTGTCGTTTGGCATAAAGGATCGCATATCATACCCTTTTACAGGAGCGCAGAATTACCCTTATATTGACCTTATCCAGAAAAAGAATGTATCGCTTCTTGTGGAACCAAACCTGCTTATACCAACAGAAGACCCGTTCCTTCCATTTTCAAAGAAACACCCTCGCAGGTCATTTGGCTACCTGAACCAGTTATGCGATTGCGAGGGTCTTAACAAGCCAGGAAGCAATGTGGCAAGCTGGAGCTGTGAAACATATGACTGTGAATATGACCTTAGTATGAACCTGCTCCCTGTCAGGAAATCAATGCAGGATTATCTGCAGTTGTATATCAAGAACAAGACATTAGAATGCTTGAACATCTCTATTTTTAGGGGATATAATATTAAGGTGGGAAAGCCAGTAGTAAGCTCTGTAATCGGCGATACAGATGTATCAGTGCATGTTAACCTGCCGCTATTAATAAATGTGTCTGGCAAGGTTTACACAGAGACATTATACTTCTATAAAAATGAAAAAGTCAGGCTCAAGCTTATACATGAGCTTGCCACCCGTTTGATTAGGGATGATGCAAAAAACATATTCTTTGTTCCAGAGGTTCATACAGATTATCTGCAGGACTGCAGGCTGATTCAGGGCTCTACAAAATGCCTGCGAGATGGCATGAGTGTCACACGCATAAGAGACCCTGGCACCAGCACAGAAGTAACAGACAGGTATGGGCATGACAACACTTTATATTATTATAATGGAAGGTTTGCAGATATAATCAACATAACAGACACAGAATCTGAGCTTGACGGCAAGCCATATTCTTTTTTCTATGCAATTGAGAACAGAAGACCGGCTTTGGACCTGATGCATGAAACAGAAGGCAGTAATTATGATTCCCTGTATGACTTTGTTGTTTATGAGGGAACTGAACTGCTGCTTGAGCCGTGGGGATTTGACCCAGATGGAGATTCTTACGGGGTATGCAAGAGAAACGAACAGGATTGCATGGATTACACTTACCAATATACTGGCTGGAAAGCAGAGTATGAGCAGGACTTTATCTGGGACAGCTCAGGAAATATTACAGGTGTCTGGCTGACTGAAGCGCACAACCCACAATCAATGAACTTTACACTTACAAACCGGTTTGACCCGCACAAGCACAATGACCCATATATATCTGAAAGATTTTTTTCAGATTATCAAGCACAACAGAAATTTACCTGCAGATACCCTTCTGCTTATCCTATACTTTCATCTATTTGTTCAGATTACGGTAATAAATGGGAAACATCAAAAGCATACACCCAGACAAACCGCGTTGCAAACTACACAACAAACAGCTCAGATGTAGGGCCGCATGTTGTTAATATTACAATTATAGATAACAATGGCTTAATGGATTGGCAGTTGATAAGGATACTAGTGTATAATGTGATTGGGCCAGGACACCCAGGCACAGATGCCCAAGCAATGACTCCTAACAAGATTGAAAATATCCGCGCTTCGGTTGAAGACCCATACACATTCAAGATTACACCCCTAAACACAAGGATAGATGGAACAACACACTATACCTGGAAAGACTATGATGAATCTCCAAACCCGCGTAAGTGGGGTCCGTTTGCAGACAGCAATGGCTATGCTGTACAGCAACTGTTGAAAAACACCGATAATCCAATAGGCATATTCACTAGCACGGGAACCCACAACATAAAGCTTGCGATAACAAACCCATTAGTGATTGCCACCTTTAATGTTGAGGTATACAATTGCCTGCCATACAGGAACCCAAACTCAGCACCATACCCTTTCAACAGGTTTGCATATGATTTATTTACTGATGATAATATTCCAAGCACCCCTGGCTTTGATCCTGAGAAAGACTTTCTTGCAGATCATATATGCTGCAGTGGCATTGGCACTGCGCCAGGCGGCACTATTTGGGGTACGCTAAAGTTTGGTGGGCTCCCTTGTTATACTTTTCATGTGCCAGAAACCTGCGGTCCGCCAGGCAACCAACCAATACCCCCAGCAGACCTTGTTGTCAGGTCAGTCTCAGGCAAGCAGCTCCAGCACATAGCTGAAAGACCAAGTGGAATAGGCGCAACCACTACTTCACCTTCAAATGCAGTTTATGTAAGAACATTTACCCAAGCATGCAGTGGCAGCAGGGGAAATGCATGTTCAGGAACCCCCATAGATGATTGGAGGGTCAAGTTTGATTGCGACACCAGAACACCAATCAACACACATAAACAAGAATCTTGTCAGGGTATATTTGGAACAGCAACACAGTATAATACATGTATGAATGATGTCAAGACAACAGGAAAGCCATCAGCTTCAACAACATTCCCTGCAGATACAAGTCAATGTCATTTGTTTGATGCTGGTGAGAGCTGGGAAAAAAATGTGCTTGGAACAGGTAATGGTATTTGCCATAAGGAATACAAATGCACAAAAAACCCTGGCGCAGGTGACGGCTACAAAAATCCAGGCACCTCCACCCCATCTGCCCCATATACTCATCGATGTCAAGCTGGGTGCAGTAATGGGGGCTGCACAGCAGCAATTAACTGCGTACAGTGCCCAACTAAATGTATTCCGCAGAGCGGCGATGATGTGTGCATTTAAAACAAAATTTTTTTCTGCAAGGAACCCAATATTACTAAATATGTAATAGTATTACTTAACTTAGTCTAATGTGCCTTAGTATCATTTAGTGTGTATTAGTATTCTTTAATATGTGTTAATATTCCTTAATATTCCTTAATGTGTTTTAATGTGTCTTAATATTCAGTTAGATCTAGTAAGAATATATGGTAAGAATATAATCATATAGAAAACTTTAAATAATACTTAGTATGTAATTATACACAATAGTATACACTAATGTGATTTTAAGATGAAGGAACGGATTACAATCACTATTGATAAAAAATTTCTTAAGTGGTTAGATGAAAAAGTCAAGGCAAGAGTCTTTGCAAATAGGTCTCATGGCTTTGAATTTTTGATACAAAAGAAAATTGAGGGAGAAAATGAGGAAAAGTAGTGGATTTACTTATTTTGCGATTATTTCACTAGTTTTTATTATCTTTAACTCTTATCCTATTCTCGCAGATGGTGAATGCTGTGCAAATCCTTTGGCAACAGATATCTGGTGTGTTCCTGGGACATCTGGGGCACCTGTAACTCAGGTTCTTTGCTGTTCAGATGCACTTTTTAGCAGCTTCTGGGACACAAGCCAGCAATATGCCTCTGTTCCTGACAGTGAAAATAATTGCATAAGCAACTTTTATGATGCTGGTCCAAGCCCTGACTGCACCACAACTAGTAATGCCTGGGTTAATACAATGTGTTTCCAAGGTTCTACAACAAGTACGACCACCACCACGCTGGCAACATCTTCCACATCAAGCACAACAACAACCCTTGGTTCAACCACATCTTCCACTATTAGTTCCACAACAACGATAAGCATAACCTCAACAAGTTCCACATCAACTTCGTCTACCACCACCACACTATGGCTGTACGAGGTCTGCGACAATGGCATTGACGACGATGGCAATGGCAGGATTGACTGCGCTGATGGCTATTGTCTTGCAACAAATGCGGTTTGTACCCCTGGGATTTCAGGTAGTAAATGCTCATGGACAACAAATAGTGGGTCCACTTACAGGTGTTGTGCTTTTTCCAGTGACTGTGATAATGACAACTATGACGAAACATGCGGCGAATGCCCATGCATAGTTTTAGCAGAAGCACCTTCCAGCCTCGCTGTTGCACATCAATCTGGCTGGAATTTCAGGCTTACCTGGTTAGTGAGTTGCACAGCAGGAGTCACGTTTGATGTTTATAGGTGCGAGGGCATTGGCTGTAACCCAATCCTTAAGAGGAATTCTGCACCAGTAACTAATATGTATTTCACAGATACAATCCAGAAAGCAAACACAGGATATTGTTATGAAGTAAGGGCAAATTATGGGGGTATCCAAGTAAGGTCTAATATTGTGTGCCAAACTTCTGGAGATAGAATCTGCCTGGATAATCCGCAGGGCGGGGAATTCTGCGAGACAGCAGTAACACCTACGAAGAGGACCAGATGCGATTCAAGCAACCGCAAGATAGAGGTAGAGGACTGTTTGGTGGATTATGGTTATGATTATAGGTGTTATGGCCCGTATGGCCAGGGTAGAGAGACAAAGTGCGTACAATATTCTGGCTGCTGGCGCTGTAATTACCTTCTTGAATTTTTTGGTAACCCATCATACTCAATGGTTTCATATCTTGATGGCATAGAGCTTAAGCAGACACTCTGCAAGGATTATGAATTCTGTTACTATGATTCAACTCCAACAATCGCAAACGAGTACATTGACTGCAGTGTTGTTACTGCTGGCAATGGCTGTTATGAATATAATTCAAGGCAGGCATGCGAACAATCAAATTTGCAGGATTCGCCTTTCAACAACCGCTGCTTGCAGAGAAACTGTACTTGGAACTGGATATCACAGGAGCTTGGAACCGGAGTGTGCATTGAACAGGATGTAAATCTTCAGAAGTGCGAGCTATGTACCCCAGACTTTGTTGCTGGAGATGCTTCACCAAATAAGGTATTTAATCTGTGTGATGTAGCCACATGCAAATTATATGGTGAATGTTATCCAAAGGATATTGATAAAGATGGCACGCTGAAAAATTATAATGCACTGGGCCTCACCCAGAACGAAGAGTGTATATCAAAATCAAGGGTTTCCTGCGAGGACTTTGGGCAGCAGGAATGCATTGCAACACCATCAGATGGCCAGAGCGGTTCTCAGGCAGTGGCAGTGGATGCAGCTTATCAAGACCCGAATGACAGGACAACGCGAATTAGCGGCACACACCAGCTGAAAAGAACAAGTTATGATTATTTTGAGTTCGGGGTTTGTGCATATCGGGGCAACAGGTGCTTCAAGGACGCAGATAATACAACCACATCTGACCCCAATCCATTGGACATGACCCCACCAATGACAATCATTGACAATGGCCTTGTGCTTGGAACACTACAGCTTGCTGTGCAGGTTGTAGATGAAAAGCCAGCAGGCACAGTATGCTCGCCTGCAAGTAATTGTACCGGTCCTCTGGCACTTTACACATGCATTGTTAATTCAACCCCTACCCAGGACAACTGTTATCCAACTGATTCTGTTACAATTGATTCAAATGGAATTGGAATCATCGATAATTATATTGGCTATGGCAATGGCACATACAAGATATTTTATTATGCAGAGGATAATGCAAACAACCTTGAAGAAATCAAATATATTAATGTAACCATTGACAGGGACCCGCCATCCATTGACCTGGATTATTTTGTTCTAAGGTCAAATTCTGCGCCTTTCAATGACAGTAATGTTACTATGTTTATCACCACGGACCAGATTGCAGTGTGCAATGACCGCTTCTACACCTCACCATCATCTTATCGATCAAGGCTGAATAGCAGCAACGGGGCATTCTTTGAGGTAAACTACACCAGCCTCTTTGATGGTTATTACAATTACTTTATCTCGTGCATTGATGGGTTTGGAAACAACAGAACACTGGACACATACATTAGGGTTAATGCAGATGACCGGATTAATACAACCTATCCAAATGGTACAATTGATACTACAAGCCCCACTTTGATTATTTCAACAAACAGCCAGGCAACAGAGTGCGTCTACAAGCTCGCAGACCAGGACTGGTCAGATGCAATACAGTTTGATGTTGGGACAGAAAGCAGTTCACGCACTTATTGGAATTATTCCAAGCAATTAACTGGCCTTGCAGACGGAAGATACACTTATGATGTAAGGTGCACAATCAATCTGCAGCCATCATATGACCAGATAAGCTTTGTTGTGGACACTGCATCTCCAACCACCTTGGCAATTGACGGGTTAGGCCTTCCATATGATTTTATTGAGCCAAAGAGCTCCCATCGGGTCTACCTGCGGTGCAATGACCAGCCAGCTGGCGGCTTTGGCTGCATGAATACATATTACTGCAAGGGCTCTTTCCAGTGCACGCCCGACACAATTTACACAACAGGTCCAATTGAGATTATCGGCGAGCCTTTCTTCTGCTTTTTCTCTGAGGAGAACAGCAGGACCCACCTTGGTCAGACAATGGGTGGCAAGAACGAATCTGTTGTATGCAGGACCCTAATTACAGATAACATGGACCCACACTTATTTGTGGATATACTGGCTGAGCTTGCCTTAAATGAATATTTCCTCACAAACCAGAACCCGCTTACAGTAACCGGAACAATAATCGATTATACTTATGACATGTGGGACAGTGATGCTACCTGGATAAGCAGTCTATCAAATAATGAGTATGTTGAAGACAATTACGTGTTCACAGATTATAACCTCAGCGCAAACTTCACATTCACTGGTGAATCTGTTGAGTTTTGGTTTGCGCATGTAAATTCAAGCAAATATTATTATATTTATATTGATAGTTCTGATGACTTCCCAAACAAACAGAATATATACCTTTACAAAAAAGGCCAGACAGCGCCAGTTGTACCAGGTCAGGAAAACATTAATGTGCTTGAAAACAAAGAGATTATCCTAAATATCACAATTAAGTTAGGCAACTTTGAGGTTATTCTTAACGGCGAGGCACTGCCTGGTGGGGCAATCACATTTGCATTTGGAGATGCTAGCTATGGCGCAGGAAAAATTGGCGCAAAGGCCCATGCAAGCAGCACAATTGACTTTGAGGACTTGGTTATCCTTGAATCTGATATGGCTTCCAATAATGAGATTAGGTTAGTGGTGAATGGCGAGACACTGACTACCGGAGTTTTGGAAAGCAATTTAAGGAACTTTCAACAGTTCAGCTTGGATTCTAACTTAATTGGTGATTATTCAAACTGTAAACAGTGCAGCAGGCTCCAGTTAACTGCAATTGACAGAGCAGGTAATGATTATGTTAAATATTATCATGTGTATCTTGACCAGAACGGTCCATTCTTTGACAACACATCTATTAAAATGTATGATTTTGAGGGAAGTGAAGCCCAGAATGTGGAATACGGAGAAAACACCACTCTGAAAATAAGGGTTTATGATACAGACAATTACAAGGCAACAGTAAATGTAACAAATGTGACACTTGAGTTTAACAACCATAATTATACACTTGTTAATATAAGCGAACAGTTGCATGACACTTACTGGGAATCTATGGTTGTGACTGATGACCTAGGGGTTGGAAGTTATATTCTAACATTTTATGCAAGAGACGCCCTGAACAACATAAACAGCACAATTATTTCAAGAACATTGAATATAACTGATACAAGGGCGCCTTCCTTTGATGTAGTTATATATAATGATTCAGCTAGGACAAACCAGGTTGGTGTTGTAACAATGGGTGCTTATTATGCAAAGATGAACTCAAGCGAACCATCATTAATAAGGCATTTTAACCTCACGCCACTGGGCTTTACTGCAGAAAACATATTTGTAAACTGTGATAATCGCGGACAATATGCCACCAGCTGGCAATGTTCATTTTCAATTGATAATGTGAATTTCCTGGATAAAAACGAGAGATTGCTTAATTTCAAGTTCCTGGCAACAGACAACCATGGAATAAACCAGACGCAGATTCAGCCAGGATATATAATCCTAAACACAACAGGACCGCAGCCGCCAATATTTGACCCAAACATAAACCACGGTAGTTCGCCAAATACCTACGCAAACACATATCCAGACTACCTTACTTCTTACAGTGATGAGTCAACAGACGTGTTCTACACAAACAAGAGCAAGTTGTTTATCACAGGGGCAAGTGCCCAGTCAAACCATGTAATACTATCAACGCAGGTTGCAGAGAACCAGCCAAATGATGTGATATACACTCAGCAGACAGTCACTAAGCTAGCAGATACAGCAAACCTGAACTCAGCAGGATTTGGTGTTTCAGTTGCAAATGTTGGCGCAACTGAGATTAAGTTTGAGGGAATTGATTTAACAAGCGATCTAATTAGCACTGCTGGTAGCTACCTCATGTTCACAAACCACGACAGGAAAACATACGAGCATTACAAAGAATATTATGCTGTCACAAACAGTATGTATGATGGTTACCTGACCACAATCTACCTGGCCTCCCCTTTAGAAGGTGCAGTTTCCAAGGATGAGCTTATCAATGTTTATGACAAGCAAAGGTCCAGGGACACGTTTGCCCTATACTCAGCCGAACTTACAGACGGCGTAAACAAATTGTTTGCAAAAGGCGTTAACCAACTGGGAAACAAGGGCAGGGAATCAGTAATCCATAACATCTTCTTTGATGACGAATCTCCGGATGATGTGTTCAGCATACCCTACAGGAACTGGACAATTGGTGATTATTATACAAACATTACCTTCGAAGTGAGGGATAGAAATCCAAGTTCAGGCATCAGGCTGATTGATACAAACATAGCCCTGAGATATACGAACACAACTGGAACATATACTCTATACACCAACACAATCCCTTATCTCCTAGATGCAACATATGCGAATGGCACCTCAAAGGACGGCAATTATAATTATTCATTGCTTGTGTTTGACACAGGGGAGTTCATAAGCACAAGCTACTATCCTTTGCCAGATGGAAAATATGATGTTACTATATTTCTTAGGGACAGGGCTCATAACTACCTCGCAGGGCAATGGCAGTTCTGGATTAAGCTTGGTGTGCCTGATATGCCAAACATATCCCTAGCTGACAACGCAGCGTTTACTGCCATAGATAATCCAAATGACATGAATGCCGTTGACGATAGGTTCTTCATAAACCAGACCACAGGATATGGTGTGTTGATTGAATATCCAGTAACAGAGACAAACATTGACATAATCTACATCAACATGAGCCCACATGATGCAAAGATAACATGCAGCAAGGCAACCAATACAAGGTTTGAGTGCAGCTTTGACAATGCACTTGTTGCAAACAAGGATTATGAGATAATGTACACCTCACAAAGGGTGCTGAGCAATGGAAGTAATGGGCCCAAGGTAAACCGCACATTTTACATCACAACTGATAACATTAGCCCCCAGGTAACAGCTATGCAGTTCTTTGATGTGTCGCGCGTAAACAACACAAACTTTGAGCTGAATATCACCGGATTAAATGAGATGTATGATGTTCTGGTTAAAGTATACCTCGGTAATATCACGCTGGATGAAATTATAACCTCTGACAGCTTGATACAGTTCAACAACCTTAACATACCTGATCTTGCTGATATGGGATATAACTTGAAAGCAATCCTGATTGACCAGGCAGGAAATTCATTCCCAAAATCAGGCATCCTGACAATTGATAACACTGCACCTGGCGTGAGCGTAACTTCTGTTGCACCAGTAACTAAGGGCATAATGAATACTGGCCTGACAAGCTGGATAACTGGCGATGATAATGTTTCTATCAAGGGTGTATATGCTGATGCAAGCATTGATTATATCTGCTACTTTAACCCACATTTTGCACTGTTTAGCTGTAGCAGGAATGTAAACACAGCAACCATACACCAAGGTAATAATACCTATCAATTGTATGCAAGGGTCTTTGGCCAGGAAAATGGCTCTGATGTATATAATAACATAACAATCACCGCAGTTGACAGGGCTGGAAACAGCAGAAGCAGGAGCATAAACCTAACTGCAGATAGGTCACCGCCTATTGTGAATCTGACAGCACCCAGGGTTGGAATCACAAGCATACTGACTCCAACAATTGTTGTGTCTACAGACGAAGTATCAAACTGTAATCTGTCATACAATACTATATCTAACGCAGCAATGACCGGAGCGCCAAACAACACGCACGTGTACACTGTTACAACCAGTTTGGCAACTAACCAGAACAACACATTCAGGGTAGAGTGCAGGGACCAGCTAGGCAACATTGGCGAGGAAACATACTACATTTATGCAGATACCATAACTCCAATAATCAACGGTGTGACTGTGACACCAGGTTTCCTTAACCATAGCTCAACTAGCTTTAGCATGTATGTTGTGTACAGTCAGGTAGTTGAGCCATACCTAACAGTAAACCTTAATGAGTTGTCAATATGTAGGTATGGCACAAGCAATATATACAATACAATGCAGAAATTCCCTGGATATAATGAGTCACAGTATAGCATACAGCACAATTCTCTTTCAATTAGGAATATGTTGGTTGAGAACCAAACAACTTACTTATATGTGGCATGCGAGGACCGGGGCGGAAACGTTGCAAATGTTTATAGGGTTGGAATCAAGCTTGACCCTGATGCGCCAATTATGCCGTTTAACCCCCAACCAACAGGATTTGTTACAACAAATGAGCCAAATGTGTCTGTGAACACGTACAGGTTAGCAAGATGGTGTGGAATAACATCTATAAATGGTGGTGCACCAATCAACATTTCACTTGAATGGAAGGGGCAGGATACAACTACTGGAATCCAAACATATGCCCGCATATTACAGGGATTGCAAGAAGGCCAGACATACACTATCGAGATAAGCTGTGCAGCAAGTCCGCGCGGCTCAGTTACATTCAGCTTTACGATTGACACAGAAGGCCCAGCAACGATTATTGAGGTCCAGTCAAGCTCATACAAACCAAATATATATGTGATGTTTAATGAGGGTGTCACGATTAAGAGCGCCATCTTGACAGGCCCTTCTGGCACAGTTACAGTCCAAGGTCAGCAGCACACTACCAGTAATTACACATATGTCCCTATTCAGAATCTGACAAACACAACATACACGTTCAGTGTTGTTGCAACTGATTCAAGGGGCAATTCAAAGGAAACAACAAAATTATTTACCCTTCCAATTGATTACCTTAACATAACCCTTATAAAGCCAATCGATGGCTGGATAAATGAGACAACCTTTGAGGTTGTAATAGAAACAGACAGGAGAGCAATGTGCAGGTATGACCGAAATTATCGCAACTATACTGGAATGAACAAGGACTTCACAACAAGCAATAGAATAACCCACAAGATAGATGATTTTAATTACAGCGAGACCAATAAGCTTATCTTTGTAACATGCAGGGACCTGTACGGGGCAGCCACACCTGTGCCAAAATTAATAGAATTCATGTATGATCCAGTTGCACCAGTAATAACTACAAGTGTAAGCCCAAGAACAGTTGCAGAATACCTTGTATTAAATGGAAGCTCGCAGTTATTTACAAAACTCACGATTGATTCAGATAAGCCCGCATTCTGTAGATACAGTCGCACCTCTGACGTGTACGAACTAATGGAACACCAGACAAAGAACAAGTCAAGGCACCACGAAGTTTACATAACTGGCTTGGTTGATGGCATGTCTTATAATTATAATGTGCGATGCATAAGCCTGGCAAATGTTGTAAGTAATTATGAAGTTGTATCATTTGATGTTGACATAACACAGCCAGTGCAGATCATAAGCGTGACACCTGCATCAGGTTCATACCTTGGCAGCGGCTCAGGAGTAAAACTAAATGTATCAACCAATAAGCATGCAGACTGTAGGGTAAACTCATCAAGCAATGGCCTGAGTTATATTTCTTCGCTGAGCTTAAACAAGGTTAACCATTGGTTTAACCTGCCAACACTTACAAGGGAGGGCGAGTTTGACTTTAATATTTGGTGTATGGATATTAACCGGGATACTGTTTCTGCTGTTGTAAGGCTTATATTTGACAAGACAGCCCCTTCAGACCCAGAGATTGAATATGTGTATGCCTGCACAGACAACGAGATTAAGGCAAGGGTCAAGTCAGAGGATAACCTGACTGGCATAGTTGGTTACAATTATTCGCTTGTTGACGATACAAATGGTTCAGACTTGATAGAGCACAAGTACGAGAGCGGTGATGATGATGAGATTATAAGGATTAGATATGATGATTATGGTAGGCTGGAGCTTAACACGAGCCACTATTATGTACTGAGTGTGTGGGCTAAGAATGGCGCTGGCTTGTACAGCAGAGAGGTTGAATCAAGCACATTCAAGGTTGACCCAACAGACACTGACTATTGCCCATACCAACCGCCAACTAACTGCTCAGACCACTGTGATGACAACCTCAAGAACTGCGGCGAGACTAGCAAGGACTGCGGCGGCACATGCGTGTCAGAAGGAAAGAAGTGCCCAAATACAAAATCCTGTGTAATTGATTCAGACTGTGAGTCAGGTTACTGCAACCCAACAACCAAGAAGTGCGAGACCTCGCTGTGCGAGAACGAAGAATTGGATATAACCAACCTTGAGACTGATGAGGACTGCGGCGGCAGCAATTGTCCTGCTTGCGGTATTGGCGAGAACTGTAAGGTAGATAATGATTGTGAGGGAAACAATTACTGTGATAGCAATACAAAAAAATGTGTAAGTCCGTCTTGTAGTGATAATAAGATGAACATACATGATGGGCAAGCAGAGACAGATCGTGATTGCGGCGGTCCATGCGTACTAATTGGCAAGCTATGTGCAAACGGTCTTGGCTGTGCAGATGACACTGATTGCGAATCAGGATTCTGCGTGCCAATAACTAACTTATGCGCGCAGCCAACGTGCACCGACGGTTATAAGAACCAGGATGAGACCGGCCCAGATTGCGGCGGTAGCTGCGTTGCAGAAGGCAAGAAATGCCTAGATGGCGAACAATGCACATCAAAAGAAGATTGTATCAGCGATTACTGCGGTTCAGGTTACTGCAGGGCAGAACCTGGCCAGGATTCAGACGGAGATGGAATGCCTGATGAATGGGAAGACAAATACCAGCTTGATAAAAATGATCCAACTGATGCAACCTGGGACAATGATGGGGATGGTCTGACAAACCTTGAAGAATACAGAAAGCAGACAAATCCACTTGATCAGGACACAGATGGTGATAATTATAATGATGGTGATGAAATTACCAACAGAACAGATCCAACTGACCCTAATTCATACCCAAAAAAATCAAACCTATTCAGAACAATTCTGCTTATTATTATATTCTTGATACTGCTCGGAGCTGCAGGTTACCTTGGATATATTGAACTAAGAAAGATGGGGGGGATTGGCAAGAAGAAAATGCCACCACCAAGAGGATCACCACAGCAGAGGACACTCAACCTGATGAAAGGTACGATGCCAGGTGTACCAACACAACCACGGCAACCAAGACCAATGCAGCCAAAAACACCAGCGCCCCTTATGCCGTTCCAGATTCAAGCAAGAAAGCAAAAAGCCACCATTGTAAAGAAAAAAGACAGGAGAAAACTGTTTGATTCATTTTCTGGAGCAGAACCAATAAAACCAGTTGTTAAGGAGATACCTAAACCAACTGAAGAACCTAAGAAAGAAGGGGTTGGGTGGATTACACTCAAGGCTAAAAAACCGTCAAAGAAGCTGTCAAGGAAGCCTATAGAAGGGGATGTCTTTGCAAGACTAAAAAAGATAGCAGAAGAAGGTAAAACCCCCAAAACTGGCAGAAAAAAGGATGTTTTTAAGGAATTGAGCAAACAAAAGCCAAAAAAGAAAAAGAGGTAGGCTTCGTTCTAAAATGAAAAAGGGGCAGGTAACTGGGCAGGTTTTCATCTACATCATTTCAGCAGTTATTATTGGATTTGTGCTTTTGTTTGGAATCCAGGCAGTGCTTAAGATACTGAAGACTGGCTGTGATGTTGAGATGATAGAATTTAAGCAGGGGCTTGAGGATAGGTTTAAGAAAGGCATGCAGCATGGTGTTGTTAATGACAGGCCAATTAGCGTACCTTCATGCTCTAATTTTGCAGAGGTTTGTTTTGTTCAGCTTGACAAAGAAGCCCCACCCTCCTTGTATTCTTCAAGGCCGCTTATATATAACAGCTGGGAGGATAAGGTTGAGGCGAATGTCTTCTTTATTGCTGATGGTCCTGAATTATTTATGTATGTTAAAGGTTTAGAAGTAAAGAACCCATTCTGGTTATGTGAACCTGTGGTCAGCGGAAGGATAAGCACGCTGCGCTTCATTGGTCAGGGAGATGGCATACTAGTAGACCAAATCTGAGAAAATGCTTAAAAAAAGGGGTGCGATTGAGATACAGTTTAATTGGATTTTTGTTCTTATAATCGGAGCCCTGATTCTTGGATTCTTTGGCAAGATAGTATATAACCAGATACAGCTTTCAAAGGAGGAAACAGATATAGCAATCCAGACAAAGCTAAAAACCATAATCAAGAATGCCAAGGAAAGTACTGGTTCGGTCTTCGAGGTTAACCTAAAGAGGACAGAGATAAGGTATAATGATTGCACAGAGGGCCTGGAAACAGGAGGTACCCTTACTCCAATCAAGATAACCACAGCATTTGCTCCGAATCTTGTCAAAAGCGCGACAGGTAAGGTATATTTCTGGGCAGTTGACTGGAACATGCCATATCGTGTTGAAAATTTCATATTTATCACATCCCCTGATATAAAATATGTGGTTGTCAACACCAGCGAAGATACAGAAAAGTATGCGCTCGAGATATACAATGGAACACAGGTGATAAGCCTCCCTGACAGGTTCAACAAGCTCTTCATGGATTTTGATGAAGCAAAAAACCTGCAACCAAACAATTACTACAAGACCCGCTTTATCTTCTTTGATGTTTTGGATTTCCATGCTTTTAACCCGCAGAACAGCTTTTTCCTGGATGATGCCATTGATGTATCTGCTGTGCTGATAAATCCAACCTCAGGTAACCTGGACGGTTATGGTGATGTGGAATATCGCGTGAAAAAAACAACATCATCCACTCTAGAGTATGTTGGCGACTCAAAGTATCTTGCAAGGGCATCTATGTTTGGTGCTATAATCTCTGAGAATATCAGCCATTATGATTGTGTGATGGAAGAGGCAATAGAGCGCCTTAACTTAGTAAGCTTGGTTTACAAGAAGCGCACAGAAAATTTACAAACCCAGCTTCCAGTTGGTGGTGACTGTACTGATTATGGTATATACCCACTTGCAGCCGGCCATCTTCAGAATATCATTGATATGTCAACCATTTTTAAAACAGACAATTTTGTCAGCATCTACACAGATGCATTTTCAGACGCAGGAAGCGTGAAAACACTTAATCATCTCGCAATCATGAAGAGCTGTCCTTTGGTGTATTAACACAACAAAATTCCTGGCGGAATTTTGAGTGCTCAAAAACAGAAGGTTTTTGACATGCGCAAGTCACAGATAAAAATGGGAGAGACAATCGCGGTCTTGATAGTCTTCTTCATACTTCTGCTTGTGGGCATGGTATTCTATGCAAAGTTTAAAGGAGATAGCATAGAAAGGAAAAGGGAAGAGATGGATATCATGAACACTATTGAGATTGCAATCAAGGCATCGCGGCTGCCAGAACTGCAGTGCACAACAGCAGGCATAGAATGCGGCAACACAATTGACCTGCTGAAGCTCCAGGCCCTTGAGGAGATAATAAAATATGACCTTATTGGAAACCCATACTATGACATGTTCTATGCAAGCGAGATTGTTATTGAGCAGGTTTATCCAACAACAAACAGCTGGATACTCTATAACTTTTCAGGCGGCAAGACATCTGTGCAGCCAGTTTATGTCCCAGTTACAATACATGATGTTATTACAGATGAATATAGCTTTGGATTCATAAGAGTTGGTGTTTATGTCTAAAAAGAGCCAGATGGAAATATTAGGATTGGCGGTAGTGATAGTGCTTATTTTGCTAGGTTTTCTGCTATATCTTAGATTTGGAATGAATGGCAATAATGCTGACTTTGAGGAGTTTGCTGACCCAAAAATGGCAGCATCAACACTCAATGCAATGCTCAAGACAACTGTTTCCTGCGATTCAAAAAAATATTCAATCACCGAATTGCTGCAGGATTGCTATAACTGGAAGATGGTTTATTGCGGAGGGCAGGATTCATGCACATTTGCCGAAAACAGCCTGGGAATCATGCTCGATACTTCGCTCAAGCAATGGGGTAAGGGTTACTGGTTCCTTGCAACAGCTGGAACAGTTAATGAGATAACCTTGCATGAACCAATAAGCTGCACAAGGCTGAGCAGGCAGAGAAATCCAGCACTGCAGCCAATACCAATTATGAGCGGGATACTTAATGTTTCACTGGGTATCTGCGACTGAAACCATAGAAAACTTTATATACCACTTATCCCGTTATATAGACTATCATAATAAGAGGTGTTTAACTATGAAAAAAAAGGGCCAGGGTATTTCATTAAATGTGATAATCATTGCTGCAATTGCACTAATTGTTTTGGTAATTCTTATTTTAATATTTACTGGTAGAATCGGTTTGTTCACTAAAGAGGTAAGTGCATGCACAAATAGTGGCGGAGTATGCATAGAACTTGGAACACACCCCTCTGCAGATGCAGCATGCCAGGCAACATTCGGCACATATTCAAAGAGCATGTCTGCAGAGTGTACTAAGAAAGTTAATAGCCAGACTGTCACAGACCCTTCAAAGGTGTGTTGCATAAAGGCAACAGCGTAGTTTTAAAATGAACAAAAAGGCACAGGGCATGTCAATGCAGACCATTATAATAGCAATAATTGCCTTGATTGTCCTTATTGTTCTTATTCTTATTTTTACTGGCCAAATAGGTGGTTTTGGCAACAGTTTACAGAATTGTGTTGAGCTTGGCGGAAAATGCACTACAGACGTAGATTGCCAGGTTGTGAAGGGCAATGAAGAGTGCAGCTGCAGGCATGGCATCCTACTTCCAAGCGGAGATTGCGGCACTGGAATGGCCTGCTGCAAGGACATTTTTAAACAAGACAACACAAATCCTTAGCTTTCTTGTTTTTTGACACTTTCTCCTACTAGCCCTGCCACTGCCCTTCGGGTTCATTTGTCAGAAACCAGTGGTTTCTGAGCACCCAGAAATCTCCGATTTCTGTTGTTCCTCCTCGCATCTGCTCATTTTTGGAAATTCTGCTCCCCATGCCTATTGCGGGGAGACAGAATTTCCTGCATAAGGCAGCAGCGGGACTGGGACTCTTAGAACAGCGGAGTGGAATAAAAAGAGTAATGGCAGCTGCGAGCAGCCACGCTTAACACAGTTAAGCTAGTTGCGCTCACTTCGCTCGGCAAACTAGCAACAGGGCCTATGCAGGGTTTTCTATTATTGTTGTTTCTAACGAAAAACTTATATAGTTCATTTTTCAGAGTAAAACACATGAATAAAAGAGGTACCTTGGAATGGATACTTGGCCTGATTCTGGCAGTGGTTATTGGAATTATACTTTTCATGCTTATCAGGAATTTGAGGGTAGTTGGTGGATAAATCATGAGATCTAAAAAAGGCGTTGGCTGGCAACAGATAATCGGTCTAGTCATCGGAATTATAGTTTTTATGATGGTCCTTGGCGTAGTTGACCTTTTTGGGAAAAGTACCCAAGCTACAGGGATTGAGGTTGCGTGCAGGGCAAGCGTTTCTATGGGTCAAAAAATCTATCTTGACCTGCCAGGCGAAAGCACAGATATAAGGATGCCTCCATTTGCATGCATTACACAGGACAAGACAAAATACCTTGCAAAGAAAAAGCTGGAAAAAGACGAGTTGATGGAAGAGATGGCTGCCCTGGTGACAAGGTGCTGGTGGCAGTATGGCGAGGGCGAGGTTGATAAGAATGTGTTCGGAGCATGGAAAAAGCCTTGGCAGTCAGGTGACCGGTGCTCAATCTGCTATAAATTCTCAATTGAAGAGATAAAAGGAAAAAATATTGATCATATTACCAAGAACGAGTTTGAGCATTTCCTCAGGACAGAGGCATATGATTATATTGAAAAGCCAGAGGAATATTGCAACAATAAGATTGATGATGACCATGATGGTTATATTGACGATGACGACGATGACTGTTACCTGGACAAGTATGAGTGCGAGTACAAGGGCGGGTTCGATACAGAGTGCAAGCCGCACTGTGAAGCTGACGAGGTTGAGATTAAGGACTGGAACTGTGGCTCTGGTGAACAATGCTGCGGCAATAAAAATATAATGATAACTTACCAGCACTATGTTGAGCACCTGTATGGCGAAGGGCTTATTGTAATGCTAACTGAAGAGTTCAGGGAAAAATCTGGCGAATATGTGGTTGCATTTAGCAGCGATACAAGTTCAATATTGACAGACATATTAAACCTCGAACCAACATATCGGAATATTATCGGTCCAATAATTGAACTCTTGAAAAATAAGCCAGATTCCCAAATTATTTATGTTGCAAGGTATGAAGATTTGAAAGACCATTGTAATATCTGGAAAGAATGAACAAAAAAGCATTAGCATTCAAGACAATAGTTGTTATGGTTATACTAATTGTAGTTATGTTTATTATAATCGGAATTGCCAAGGTAGCAACAGGTGATTCAAAAGAGCTTTTGCTAAAATTTTTTGAGTTGTTTAAGTAAAATGAGAAAAAAAGCACAGATGTCAAGGGTAGGAAAAATAATAATCTTAATGATTATATTGCTTTTATTTGTATCTGTCTATTCTCTCTGGGGCCGTGATATTAAGAGGATACTTGGTGGTGTTAAGGACACCCCTGAGCTGCCTTATGATGGTGATGAAGTTGAAAGTATTGAAGTGGCTAATCTCAAAGAGGGTATGAATGCCCTTGTCAAGGCTTTCAAAACAGCAAAAGACTCAACACCTGAAGGGGGGTGCATAATTGTTCCTGGAGAAATGCTTCCAGATAAATTCGGCAACTATTATATTGAGGTCAAGACATTTGGAACATCAACTGATTTCGTAATTGTGCGCAATGATGGGCAGACAGCTTCAAAAACACTGAATGTAAGGGGCGTCGTGCCGTGTGTTGTATATGGAAAAGAAGGTGGAGAGTCAATGCCATGGAAAAGAAGGTGGAGAGTCAATGCCAGGAAATTTTTACGATAATTGGCTTGATGGAAGCAAATGTACATACCCAGCTTGCAAGAAAGATTATATTGAGAGAGATATTTACATAGTAGATGATAAAAAGATTAAGTTTGATGGGGATAAGCATGATAGGAAGAATATTTTTTACATTTACAAGCCAAAAAAAGGATATGCATGTTTT
>JAFCCF010000042.1 GCA_017610325.1 Candidatus Aminicenantota bacterium
GATTATGCAGGGCAACAGGGAAGCATACCTGAAAAAGATTGGCTTGTTTCTTTCACAAATTAAGACACCGGATGAGACCGAGCAAATCACTAAGTTTTGTTCTGGCTTTAGTGAATCCCTTGCAATTCTTAACAAGGTAACCTCAAAGCCGTATTATATTCTGCAGGAGTTTTTCAGGAACGAGTCAAGGGATGTTGCGCTCTGCATCAAGAAGATTGAAAACCTTGTGCTTGCTCTTGATGAGCTTGACAAGCAGTCTGCGCTCAGAGCTGTAAATGAGATATATGGAAAGCGCGACCTGGTTCTGAAGAATCTGGATCTGAAAAAAGAATTTAGTACAAGGATTGAAAAGATTAAGACTGAGCTCGAAAACCTTGGCAAGGAAAAGCAACAAGTTGAGAAGACTATCTACAAGCTCAAAAACAGTGATGAGTATTCTGAATATCAGAAACTGCTGGAGCAGAAGGAAGAGCTTGCTGTAGATATAAAGACGCATAAGAATCGGGTTGAGCAGATGTTTGCTGTGCTTGGCAGGGCACTTAAAAAATACCATAGAATCTCCCTAGAGCCGCAGGTAATCGGACCTTACCTGAACAATGTAGTGCAGGCTCTGAAAAATGATGCAGACCTGAAGATACTTGACGTGCTGCAGAAGCTTAAGGTGTCGTTGAATGAAAATAAGATTGAGGATAAGAAAAAGGACAAGATTATTGAGAATATCAACAGCATGAGTGCTGATTTTCTCAAGGATTTTCTTACAAAGTCCGCAGACCTTGAGTCAAACATGGAAGGTCTTGGGAAAACCATAACCACAAACCACGTCATGCGCGACATTTCAGAGCACAACTACAAGCTTGAGCATAAAAATGACAAAATTCAGCAGACTAACCTTGGGCTGGGTGAAACCAAACATAAGCTGGATAACCTAAAGACAGAAGAAATAAAAGAAGAAATAGAAAAACAGCTTAGCGATGTTTCTGGTTTTGATGTTGCAATAAGTTTGGAAAAAAAGAAAGAAACTGTTGAGGAAACCAATCAGGAAACTGCTCCAGAACCTACTGAATAAAAAAAGTCTAGTAAATAACTTCTGAGCTGTCGCCGACATTCATTCTTCTTGATACTCCATTAGTGATTAATATCGGATAACTCTTCTATTACCCGATACCGATATCATGTCTTTTTTGCCTTTTTCTTGACTTTCTTCATGTACTCTTCTACATACTCTCTTGTGGTGTGCCAAACACCACTTATTTTTGTTACTGATAGCACCCCTTTCCTAGCCAGCAAACTTAGATATTCCTGGGAATAGGGCGTTTCCTTGGCTATGATGGATAAGGGCAGTAGTTCATTCTTCTTGGTTGTTTTTGTGAAAACAGAAAGATACTGTATTAGAGACTCTTCCACCCTTAATGCTATAAAATCAACAAAAACCCTTAAGTTGCCAAAATGTGCTTTCTCTAGGTAGTCAAAATATTTCTTTCTTTCCTTTGCCCTTATTATTATTGGTGGATAACCTCCTTGTATTAGGATAAGATTGCACAAAAGCCTTGCTGTTCTTCCATTGCCGTCAACAAAAGGGTGTATCCTCGCAAGATCGTGATGGGCAAAAGCAGCCAATTCAATTGGGTTGTATTTTTTGGGATTTTTTTTAAGGCAATAAACAAGATTTTTTATTTCGCTGCTAACTTTATATGGTGGGGTAGGTATCAATCTTGAACCAGCAACCCTGTTCTGGGAGGTTTTATACCTTCCTGCCCAGTAATCAGAAATACCCTTTAAAGTGATCCCATGCAAAGTAAGGATGTCTGCTTCTTTTATTTTTCTTTTTTCAATTATAAATCCCTCTATCCATCCCATGGCTTCCCTTTGATTGGTTACATCAAGGTGTTCCCTCAGGCTCTTTCCCCCGATTGTTATGCCTTCTTGTAGAACTAGTCTTGTTTCGTTTAGTGTTAATGTGTTTCCTTCAATAGATGTTGAATTATAAACATATTCAATGAAGAATTCCTCTTTCAGTGCCTGTAACTGAAGTTGGTTTAATGGTCTAAGCAAATCCAAAATCTTCCTTTTTTCCTGTATTCTTTCATATATTTTCTTTGATATTAGCATATGAACAAAGTAAGGCTCATTATTTATAAATGTATCGGTTATAACCAATTCCTACCAATACCGATATTCCATGACTGCCAGAAAAACAAGAATCAGTAAATAACCTCTGAGCTGTCGCCGACATTCATTCTCCTGCTCATGCCCTTGACAATCGCGCCATCTCCGACCAATGACTGCTTAAGCTTGGCATTTTCAACCAATGCACCTTCATTTATGATGCTGTCCTTTATGATTGAGCCCTTTATCCTAGTGTCTTTTGCAACAGACACATATGGTCCTATAACAGAGTCTTCAATATCAGCACTATCTTCAATATAGACTGGTGGTATGATGACTGAGTTCTTTGTTTTTACAAGCTTGCTATGGCCATGGTCTAAAAAGTATCTGTTTGTCTTGAGCAGTGTATCCTGTTTTCCGCAGTCCTCCCATACCTTAACCTCTTTTGCAGTAAACTTGTTACCTTTTTTGAACATGAGTTGGAATGCATCTACTAAATAATATTCTCCCTTTGTCTGCATCTTTTTTTTCATGAGGTCATTTATGCACTCAAACATAAGCTTTGAATCTTTGACCCAGTACATACCAATGTTCACAAGGTTTGACTTTGGTGGGTCAGCTTTTTCAGCAATTTCCTTTACAATTCCCTTATTATCTGTTATAACCTGCCCAAACCGTGTTGGGTCAGGGTCTTCTTTGACATAAATCACGCCGTCTGATTCTTCATTGTTAAGTTCATTCAGGTCACAGTCTGTAATTGTATCAACAAACCATATCAGGCAATCCTCTGTTATGAACTTTTCTGCAAGTGAAATTGCATGTGCCTGTCCAAGCAGCTCTTTCTGCTCAACAAACACAGCCTTAAAATCATAGTTATCTGTAACAAAATCAACTATTTGTTCTTTTAGATGTCCGACAACAAAAACAACCTCACTAACCTTTGCTTTGATCAATGGGTCAAGAATATGGGCAAGAACTGGCTTGCCAGCAACACGAATAAGCGGCTTTGCTTTGGTATGGGTGTGCGGTCTTAGCCTTGTACCTTTTCCTGCGAGTGGAATAATAACCTGCATTGTGAACCACCTCTGTGGAGTATAGTACCCTCAACTTTATAAGTATTATGGTTATACTACTAATACGGATAAAAACAAAAACTATAAAAACAACAATCCCTTATGTTTCTTATTATTGTAAAAAGAGGTGTTCATATTGGCAAAAAAGAGGTCTAAATCCAAATCTAAATTTAAAAGAACAAGGACAAAGCATTTAACAACAAAAGATGTTGATAAGATTGGGAAAAATTCTTTTCTAAAAATTAAGTATCCTAGCAAGGCAATCTATGAGCTTGCAGCTAGGCCAAGGCATGAGCGAATGAGCCATGGCTTAAAGGAGTTCATGTACGGTGTTATCTTTGGATTCATCCTCGCACTCATCTTCATGAGAATCCTCAGGATGATTTGATTCTTTTTCTTATGCTTAAAAATGTCGCAAGACGTTTTTGAGTTGGGTCTAAAACCCTTCCCTTTAGGGCGACATTGTTGGTATGCTAGAAATCCTCTGTAAGAAACCGTAACCTCGGATTTCTATCATTTATTCTAATTAATAATTCTATAACCCAACTTTCTTGATATAAGTATAAAACTAAGTATATTGTTTAATCATTTGTTTAATCAAAAAACAAAAAGTTTATATAGTCATTATATAATGAAAATTATAAGTAGATTGTTGGTTGAAACTGATTGAAAAATGACTGAGATTCGCAGGAAGCTTTACAGACGGGGAAGCAGCTTTGAAACAACTATTCCTATGCCACTTCTTTTTGCCCTGAACAAGGACAAGAAATACAATGTTGTGTTCAGGTTTGAGCCTAAGACAAACAAATGGTATATTGAGTTTGAGGAGGTAAAGCATGCCAAAAAAGGTTAAGCTTTTCAGGTTCCTGAAAAAAGAAGAGAAGGTTGATGGGGAGAAGGACCCTGAGAAAGACGTAAATTATCATCTTTCTGGAAAGGAGAAGGAGAAGATTGAGAACGAGATAACCTATTTTCTCAGCATAAGCAATACTCCAGAGCAGATTTATAAGAACCTTAAAAAGGACGGGCATCCTGTAGAACTTTTCATAGATTTTATCAATGAAAATTATCTCTCAGATTTTATACATGATAGCTTTACCAGGGGCTTCACAATTGAGCAAATCAAGGAAGAGCTTGAAATCTGGAAATGGCCCCAGGACAAGATTGACCTGGGCATCAGTAGTTTCCTCAGAAAGAGGAATTTATAGTCCACAAAGACTACCCACGCAGTAATGTGGTGACCGGCGTCGTGCTCTGCACGGCGTCGTCATATTTCAAAAAAAAGGTGATGAACTTGGATATGCGATTTAGAGACCTAGTAAACAACCTTGACCATTTTGAGCTTTTAGCACTGAAAAAAGATTTGATTGGCGGTGCAACAGCGACAAAAAAGCTGATTGATGACAAGATAAAAGAGAATGAAAAAGGCAGGGAAAAGTTTTGCGCAGTGTGCGACAGAAAGCTTGACCAGTACTCAACAAACTACACTATCCTGTTTGGACCGGACGATTTCAAGAAGCGCGCATCATTCTGCGAAATTGATTGTCTTGAATATTTCGTTTCAAAACTAAAAAATATGGGTGAAGTGGAGGAGACAGATGGAGGAAAATAACCTGAACTTGAATAAAATCTTTGAAAAAGAAGCACAGGTAGTTGAAGTAAAGAAAAACAAGCAGCGTGTGCAGAAATATATTAAATGGCTGACGTTTGAGCAACTGCTCAGACTTACTGAGAGAAAAAACAGGGAACTCAATAAACTAACCTAAAAATCTTATCTATTGAGTTAACCGCGCACCTGTACAAGCATAAGGTTTAAATAAACCTGCCAAACACAAATTTCTACGATGACAAGAAAAAAGATTAAGCCTGATTTTTACTTTGCAAAAGACTTTTTGTATAGGTTATACAGGCATTTGCTCACTAAATGTATACTTATTGGAAAGAAGATAGAGGTAAGGGGGCTGGGGCATGTCCTGAATAATAATCCATGCATTATAGTGTCAAGCCATTACAAGCCAATTTATGATATTGCTACTGTCATCCTAAAAATACCAAGGACTCCTTTTTTTTTCTCAACAGACAAGCTCTACACAGTCAAAAAATTTGTTGAGCTTTACAAGTTTGGCATGAAACGAAAGGTACAATATGGTAGGCGCACAGAAAATGGTGCAAGGCGCATATACTTGTTTGCAAAGTTTACCTGGCTTTACCCTGTTGCATTATTTGTTGCGTCGCAGATGAGCATGTTTGAGCAGATTCCTGTTAAGATCAGGTATGATAATGAGATTATTGTTGATGGGTTCAGCAACAGGAAAGCTATTGAGCTGTCCAAGGATTATCTTAAGGCAGGCAGAACACTTGTTGTGTTTCCAAAGAATCACCAGGATATACCCAGCAGGTACAGCAAATTTCTGAGGAAATTTATGCCAGGTGCTGCACTCACTCTTTATGAGCTTGAGCAAAAAAACATAAAGGTACCTGCTATACCAGTTGGATTCAGCTATAACAAAAAACAGATTGTCATGAACATTGGAAAACCAATGTATGCTGACTGTGTCACACCCGGAATCTTTGTCAGGACAATCCTTGGCGAAAAACTGCCTGATAAGCCTGATGCTATTGCAAGCCATGTGAGAAACCTGCTCAAGGAATTTGCAGGCAATAGTGAGCTTAATGATTTCATTAGCTTTATCAGAAAGGCTGCAGGAACCTCCAACTACCAGGTTGTATTGTCCAAATACCTTGAACAGAAAATACCTTACATCAAACAGAATTTTCCAAAGCTGCACAAGCGAATAATAGTTGAAAGTTTCAGGGACCTCATGGAAAGGCAGGTTGCAAAGCTGGTCAAAGGGGCAGGTAAGATAGCTGTTCCCTAATACCCATATTTACCTTTAAGCGGTACAAAAGAGAATGCGCCAAGGTTTTCTTTTTCGAGCTTCCTTTTATTCTTTCTTAATCTAATCATTACCTGCGAGAGGAAAGATTCAACCGGCGCAATAAGAATTCCACCTTCCTTGAGCTGGTCTGTCAATGGCTTTGGAATTGAAGGGCACCCAGCTGTCACCATAATCCTGTCATAAGGCGCCTGTTTTTCATAACCCTGGCTTCCATCCCACTCAACAACCTCTACATTTTCAATTCCAGCTTTTTCAAGATTATTTTTTGCAAAGTCAGCAAGCTGCGGAATCATCTCTGTTGTAATTACTTTTTTGCAGAGCTTGGACATGATTGCAGCGCAATATCCAGAACCAGCGCCGACCTCCAAAATCTTATCTGTTCTCTTTAGCTCAAGCCAGTGTATCATCATCATGACTGTTGTTGGCTGGGAGATTGTCTGGTCATAATCAATTGGCAGCGGATAATCTCCATAAGCTTTATCAAGAAACTGCGGCAGAATAAAATCCTCCCGCGGAACAGAATCAAAAGCTTTCAGAAGCGGTTTGCTGAAGTCATGTTCCTGCTTCCAGCGCTCAATAAGCAATTCTTTCATTACACCAAGATTGTTTGCTTGATATAAATAATTTGTGCATAGTTTTATATATCTAAATTATATTGTGGAATCCATGATAGGAATTGAAGAAGAGTTTTATGTGATAGATGATAACGGAGTGCTTGCAGGCCACTCAGCCAGGCTGCAAAACCATTTCCGAAAGTCAGGAATTTTTCAT
>JAFCCF010000012.1 GCA_017610325.1 Candidatus Aminicenantota bacterium
CACCGCACTGGTCCTTGGCGCAATGGAAGAATTCATAGTCGCACAGGCAGCTCCCCCCGCAGCCAGTTCTCTCAGCATAGAATGATTCCTTGCACTTGTACTCAGGACATGCCCATTTATTTTCATCAGCGCTTACATCACATTCCTCACCAAAATCAATCTTATTGCCCACACCGCAGGTAGCTTTATAGACATATTCACAGCCGCATTCATCATTGCACAAGCCAATTGTTGAAGGGTTATTATCATCACAATCAGCATCCGCGCCGCATTCCGCGCCGCACTGGTCTTTCACACACACCCCAATTCCATATTCGCAGCTGCACGCTGTATCGCAGCCAGTCAGTTCAGAATAAAAATGATTCTTGCACTCAGAAGCAGCACAAGCCCAGGAAGAAGGGTCAACACTTGCATCGCATTCCTCGCCTGCATCAATCTTTGCACCAACACCACAGCTTACAACATAAGTGTATGTACACGTGCAGTCACCACCACATGTATCAATAGTTGATTCATCACCGTCGTTACAATCACTGTTAGCAGAGCATTCAGCACCGCACTCTCCTTTTACACAATATCCCAGCTCATATTCACACTGGCAGTAGCTTGTGCAGGAAATCCGTTTGCCGTATAGGGTTGAGGTGCAAACATATTCTGAACAGGCCCACGAGTTCACATCAGCACTTATATCACACTGCTCGCCTGTGTCTATCTGTCCGCCCTCATTACAGTATGCTGTATAAGTGTGTGTACATTCGCATCCATCTGTGCATGAGTCAATAGTAGAGGGGTCATTATCATTACAATCAGAATTCACAGCACACACAGCACCACATTTTCCTTTTACGCAATAACCCTGCTCATACTCACACTCACAGGTGCTAGTACAGGATGTTAAAGCGCCATAAAGCCCTTCACTGCATTTAGATTTGTCACACACCCAGCTGTTTTCTTCAACACTGTTGTCACAATATTCACCATAATCTATTTTCCCTCCAGAACCGCATGTTACCTTGTATGTATGTGTGCATTCGCATCCATCTGTGCATGAGTCAATAGTAGAGGAATCATTATCATCGCAGTCAGCGTCAACAGCACACACAGCCTCGCACTCTCCTTTTACGCAATAACCCTGCTCATACTCACACTCACAGGTGCTAGTACAGGATGTTAAAGCACCATAGAGCCCTTCACTGCATTTAGATTTGTCACACACCCAGCTGTTTTGATCTACGCTGTTGTCACACTGCTCGCCTGTGTCTATCTGTCCGCCCTCATTACAGTATGCTGTATAAGTGTGTGTGCATTCGCATCCATCTGTGCATGTGTCAATAGTAGAGGAATCATTATCGTTGCAGTCAGAATTCACAGCACACACAGCACCGCACTGGTCTTTAACACAGTATCCAGTTTGGTAGCTGCATTCACACGTGGATGTGCAACCTCCAAGGTGTTTTGTAAGCTTAATATCGCACTTGAAAGGATCACACTTCCAATAATTATCATCAGCATCAAAATCACATAACTCATTATTATCAACATCACTATTGCCACAGGCAAGCACACCACAGGTACTACAGCCAACTGATTCTATTGATTTGTCGTTGCAAATCATTGATGCACCACATGAATAACTACACAGTCCTTCTAGGTCTGTTCCAGGAACATCATCATTGCACATATAATAACAATATTTATCACAGCCACCTGAGCCTGGCAGTTTTCCTTCGCATTGATTATCAACCATGCCACAGCTTAAGTCACAAACACCTTCTGCATTTGTTTTTATTCCTTTACAACATGTTCCATCACTGCTAAGCCAGACTCCCTCTTCTGGGTCGTGGACATTGTTTTGGTTACAGTCCTGAATAGTTGTCGTAGTTGTCGTAGTTGTTGTGGTTGTAGTGGTTGTTGTGGTTGTTGTGGTTGTTGTGGTAGTACTGGTTGTAGTTGTGGTTGTAGTTGTTGTAGTAGTGGTTAGAATAGTAGTTGAAATAGTTACGATTGTTGTTGTGGTTGTAGTGGTGGTTGGTGCTTCAGTTGTTGTGGTTGAAATAACTGAAGGCTCAAATTGAACATCAGCTATTGAAAGGTCGCCCATCTTGAAATATGTTTTAAAGTAAGTGTTGTCAAGATAATCATAAATATATTTTAGCCTGAACTTTAATTGCTTCTCTGTCCCGGGATTAATTCTCTCATCAATAATGTTAAAGAAAAGCCTAGTGTATACTACGCGGTCCAGGTTATTACCGTCTGACTCGCTTGCATCAATATTAAGCAAATCAACATAAAGGGGTCTCTCTGTATCAGCATTTGAATTAAACCAATGAATTTTCATCTCACGAACTCTGACCTCATTTGAGCCAGTGTTTTCAATAATAACTCCGGTTAGATAAAGCTTGCCACTAATCTCCTCTATCTTGGCATTTGAGGTGTAGAACCTAAGTGATTCAGCCTGAGAAATTGGTTGGGTTGTGGTTGTTATATCTATAGTTGAAATTGTTACAACCATGGTTATACTGGTTGTTGTTGTTGGATTAGTTATTATTGTGGTAGGTACTGGGTTTTCTGTTGTTGTAGTAATGTCTGTACTTGGTGGCCAGGTTTGTTGTGTTGTTGTGGTTGTTATATCTGTATCATCAGGATCAGTTGTTGTGACTCCTCCGCTTTCAGTGGTGGTTGTGGTTATTGTGTTGTCAGAACATATATCATGCGAAGCTGAGCATATATCTGAATCACACTCAACACAACTGAACATGCAAATACCATATGGGCCTTCTTTACACCATACACACCCCTTTTCAAGGCAATCACCACATTCTTGTAATTCAATGCAGGGGTCTGTTTGGTTGAGAATGCCATCATTACCAATAACAATCTCAGAAAATCCTAAGTCAGAGAGACCTATGAAAAGAAAAAATACTATACTAAATATATAAAAAGCCCTCCACCTCATTTTTTAAGTAAATTATTCAGATTAGATTATATATATTTTTTGGTTTTCAGAATCAATCTCCTGCACCAAATAGAAGAAATATGCCAATTAGGACATAGAGAACATTTTTTATGAACTCTGGAATAAAGTTAAGAGAGAAACCAATAACACCCATAAACATCAGGGTCGGCAGGACACCCATAAAAATAACTATAATTCCAAGCACCACACTTACCCACCTCATATGTATCTCATGAACAGAGTCAATCAACAGGAAGATTCCGCCTGCAACAAGAAGCATACCCATTATAAGCCCAGGAAGAGTAGGAAGGGTAAATCCAATAATACCAAACTGGTGCAGCAATGGGATTATGCCTAAGATACCTACTACGACTCCAAGAACAATACTTACATAACCTCTTGTGGTTATCATGTTTTCCCTCTTTTTATCTACTCTGGGAAATTATTTATTTAAGCTTTTCGGAAATTCTTGAGAAATTTGAGGATTTTATTGATTATCTCTTCAACACCTAGTTCAGAAGTGTCAATCACAAGGTCAAAGTTACTCTTGTCAGAAAAATCAACGCCATACACCTTTTTCAGGCGAACAATAAGCTCAGTGTGCCGCTTTTGCATCATCTTCCTGGTTTCTTCTAGAGTAACATTCTCCTTCTCGTTTTTTCTCTGGTCCTTGAATATTCTCTGCGCCCCAATATCTGGTTTGATATATAAAAAGACCTTGAGGGACTCTGGCTCAAAGTGAAAGCCCATTCTCCAATCCATAACAGCATTTCCTGCCTCCTGCGCCTTTTGCTTTAGAAGCTTTTCAACATTCTTGTCTACCTCTGGCCTTGAAGCAAGGCTCTTGTCATACTCATGGATCGACAATCCCCGTTTCTGGGCGAGCTGCCTCTGCATATCCCCCCCCGAGAGATGCTTGTAGTTAAGCCTTGCAGCAAGTTCCTTGGCAATAGTTGACTTTCCAGAGCCAGGCAAGCCAGATATTGTTATTATCATGGCATAACTTAAGAAAGACTTTTATATAAATATATCTCTTTATAGTGTATGAAACCTGAACTGCTGGAACAAGTGGGGATTTCTCTGCTAAGAAAAGGTTATACCTTAAAATACCTAACAAGGACCTGCTTTGATATACTTGCACGCAAAGAGGGCAGGATACTTCTAATCAAGGTGCTTGAGGATGCAAATTCAATCAGTCCAGAGTATGCAGAGCAGATGAAGAATCTCTGCTTTTACATAAATGCCTCGCCCATTGTCATAGCAGACAAAGCTGGGGCAAGGCTCCAAGATAATATAATCTATTCACGCTTTGATATCTACACGTTGAGCCCAGCTTCATTTGCCAACTGCTTGGAGAACAAGTTTCCGTTTGCAAAACGCAGCAAAGCTGGCCTGACTGCATCCCTGAGCGGCAGGAAGCTTAAGGAGATGAGGGAGCACCAGGGATATTCGCTGAGTTCGCTTGCCAAGAAGTTGGGTGTCTCTTCCAGGATGGTCTCAAAGTATGAAGCGCAGGATTCTGAGGTCACATTTAAGCGTGCGCTGAGGATTTATGATGTATTTGGCGGTAATGTCTTCAAAAAGATTGACATCTTTGCACCACTACAGAAGATAGATGTTAGATGTAGATCTGATGTTGGCAAGAAATACCTTGACTTAGGGTTTGATGCAGCTGAGACAAGGAAGACGCCATTCAATGTTGTTGCAAAAAGGGAGGAGGAGATAATCCTAACAGAAGTTTGCGACAAGCCAAACCCACAGGCAAAGTCAATGTCAAAGCTAATTGACGCTGAAAACCTAGTTATTTTCAGAAAGAAAAAGCCAAAGAACATACCATCACTTACAAAAAAAGAGTTTCTGGAATTTGAAAAAGCAAATGAGCTCATCAAGTTCCTGAAGGAGTTTTAAAATGAGATATGCAGTCGGAGTTGATATTGGAGGAACAACAATCAAGGCAGGCTTGGTTGACAAAAAAGGAAACATCCTGAGGAAAGTTATTGTCAGGACAGGCAAGACAAAGCAAAGGGTGTTGAAGGATCTCTTTCTTGCAATCAAAGCAGTATCTATAAAAGATGTTTGCGGCATTGGAATTGGATGCCCTGGTCCGTTCAAGGATTTTAAAAAAGGTATAATTGGAAAAACACCAAACATCCCACTTCAGGACGTGAAGCTTAAGGATATCATTCAAAAAAGATTCAACAAGCTGGTTCGTGTTGACAATGACGCATCCTGTTATGTGTTAGGCGAGACTGTGTTTGGTGCTACAAAGAATAATATAGTTGTTGTAGGCCTGACACTTGGCACTGGTGTTGGCGGAGGAATAATTATCAGGGACAAGATATTCCATGGTGGTTATGGGAATGCAGGTGAGCTCGGGTACCTGTTTATGGATAAGGCTTTTGAGTATTACCTGTCAGAGAAAGGCATAATGCGATTATGCAGAAAATTTAAGGTCAGGGATTCTATTGAATTGTATGAGAAGGCAGACAAGGGAAACAAGAGAGCAATTGCAATCTGGAGAGAGTATGGTAGGATACTTGGCGTGCTTGTTGCAAACATCATACACCCTTTTGACCCATGTGCTGTTGTGATTGGCGGCGGCATCAGCAAGTCATGGAAGCATTTTAACAAGTCAATGCATAAGGAAGTAAAAAAGAAGGTGTTGTTTGGCCCAAAGCGCGTTTTGAGAGCAAAGTCACAGGATTCGGGGATAAAAGGCGCTGCGTGGCTTGTTCTGAACGCATAAATTTATAAATCACTTCGTTTTTTAGCTTTTTCGTTGGGCCTATAGCTTAGCCCGGTAGAGCAATCGGCTCTTATTGGACTGCGTCCAATCCTTAAGGACAAGTCCTGAAGTAACCGATAGGTCGGGGGTTCGAATAGTTGACGCTTGCGGCAATGATCAAGAAGCGCAGCTTCGAAAGTCCCTCTGGGCCCATTCATGATATCTACAGAATAAATTTTTAATATATTGGGCAGGGCAGATAAACTAGCCCAGACTGATTTAGCTAAAGCGTTTAAGATATACCAATGCGCGTATGAAAAATGGGTTGATATCTTTCCCCACCACAACCTTTAAATAAGTAAAGTTATCTTATTCTTGACATGGAAGATGAAAACAGGCTTATTACAGAACGGAAGAGAAAGCTTGAAGAAATCAGAAAACTTGGCTTTGAGCCATATGAATACAGGTATGAACCAACACACAAAGCAGATGGGCTTCTAAAGAAATATTCAAAGCTAAAGAACGAAGAAAAAACACAAGACAAGGTTAAGGTTGCAGGCAGGATTGTGCAGCTGCGAAGAATGGGCAGAGCATCATTCATGCACATGCAGGATTTTACTGGAAAGGTTCAGCTTTATCTAAGGGAAGATGATATGGGCAAAAAGGAATACAAGTTCCTGAAACTGCTTGACATTGGAGATATTATTGGTGTTGAGGGAACAATATTCAAGACAAGGACAGGTGAGGTTACTATATATGTGAAGAAGCTTCAGCTTTTAACAAAATCACTGAGGCCTTTGCCTGAGAAGTTCCACGGACTCAAGGATGAGGAACTAAGGCACAGGATGCGCTATGTTGACCTTATTGTTAATCCTGAGGTAAAACAGACATTTTTAATGCGCTCCAAGATTATTGATGCCATGCGCGAATTCCTTGTCAAGGATGGTTTTATTGAAGTGCGCACACCAACCTTACAGCCGGTGTATGGTGGTGCAGCAGCCAAACCATTTATCACAAAGCACAATGCTCTTAATATGAATCTTTACCTGAGAATATCTGATGAAATGTATCTCAAGAGACTAATTGTTGGCGGGTTTGAAAAGGTTTTTGAAATATGTGAAGATTTTAGGAACGAAGGTATTGACACGCAGCATAATCCAGAGTTTACAATGATGGAAACAATGAGTGCTTATGATGATTATGCGGACAGCATGAAACGCACAGAGCGCATGTTTGAGTTTATAGCAAAAAAGGTTCTTGGCACTACAAAGATAGAATACCAAGACAAGAATATTGACCTCAAAGGCCCGTACAAGCGCCTTAAGATGATTGACGGAGTTAAGAAGGAAACTGGCATTGATTTTTCAAAAATAAAAAACCTTGAAGAGGCAAGAAAAGCTGCACGCAAGCTCAATGTTCAGATTACTAATGACATGGGCATAGGTGCAATCATGGCTGAGATATGTGGAGAGCTTGTTGAGCCAAAGCTTGTCCAGCCAACATTCCTGATGGATTATCCAAAGGAAGTTTCACCGCTTTCAAAGCCAATAAAGAAAAATCCAGATTATGTTGAACGGTTTGAGCTGTTGGTAGCTGGCATGGAATTTGGCAATGTTTATTCTGAAGGCAATGACCCTGAGGTGCTTAGGAAAAACTGGGCAGAGCAGGAAGAGAAGCTTAAGAAGGGTGATGAGGAAGCCCAGAGAATGGACAATGATTTTATTATGGCAATGGAATACGGCATGCCTCCAACAAGCGGAATAGGTATTGGGGTTGACAGGCTGGTAATGCTGCTCACAAATACACCTTCTATCAGAGAAGTTATCTTTTTCCCAACACTAAGAGAGAAGGGTGGAAAATGACAGAGAAAATAGTTTTAGGTCTTGTTGAAACGATTAAGATAAATAGCAATCTAAATGATAAGGAACTTGAAGCTAAGATAGATACCGGAGCAACAAAATCCAGCGTAGACACTAAACTTGCTGCAGAGCTAAAGCTTGGACCGATTGTCAAGACCAAGTTTGTGAAGTCAGCGAGCGGCAGTACCATGAGACCTGTAATCCATGTCAAATTTAACATTGCAGGCAAGCAGATGGAAGAGGAGTTCACGCTTGCAGACAGGAAAGCGATGAAGTATGCAGTGCTTATTGGACAGAACGTGCTAAAGAAGGGGTTCATAATAGACCCAAGCAAAGGGTGCATAGAATGAAGGCAGCAATCATCAGCTTGCAGAGCACAAGCTCTAAATGGACAAGGGATGCCATGAAGAAATACTTTAACGAGGTTGATGACATTAATCTTAAGGATATTGAGGTCAGCCTTGGTGCAAAGGGAAGAGAGATTCTTGTGAAGGGAGAGCCCCTTGGCACCTATGACTGTATATATGCAAAGGGTTCGTTTCGTTTCGCGCCATTGCTGCAGTCCTTATCATCAATGCTTGAAAGGCATGTTTACATGCCAATCAGGTCAGAGGCGTTCTCTATTGGGCATGACAAACTGCTCACCCAGCTCAAGCTACAGGAACATAAGGTTTCTATGCCAATCACTTATATAACCTCAACCATTGAAGCTGCAAAAAAACTGATTGAAGATCTCAACTATCCGATTATAATGAAGTTTCCGCATGGAACCCAAGGGAAGGGTGTTATGTATGCTGATTCTTTTGCCTCAGCAAACTCAATCCTTGATGCGTTGAATGTACTGAAGCAGCCGTTCATAATCCAAGAATATGTTGAAACCGGTGGAGTTGATATCCGGGCAATTGTTGTTGGCAACAAGGTTGTTGCATCTTACAAGAGGAAAGCAAAGGAAGGAGAAAAAAGAGCAAATATTCATGCAGGGGGACATGGTGAACCATGTGAACTTGACGCAAAATCCAAGAAGATTGCTGTGAATGCTGCAGAAGCTGTTGGCGCTGAAATTTGTGGAGTTGACATGCTTGAAGGAATAAAAGGAAAACCGCATGTGATTGAGGTAAACCTATCGCCTGGATTGCAAGGCGTGACAAAGACAACAAAAATTGATGTTGCTGACAAGATTGCAAAGTACCTATATAAGAAAACAAAAAAAGTTGTTAACACAAGGGCAGACAAGGGCGCAAAGGAGATTATTCAAGAGGTTGATGTTGAAAAGAATGGCAAAAAAGAGATTATTATCAATCTTGATTTCAGGGGCGAGCGGATTCTTATGCCTGAGATTGCCACAAAGATTTCAAAATTCACAGATAAGGACGAGTTTATCCTTGAAGTTAAGGAAGGCGAGATTAAAGTTAAGAAACTGGATGGTTCTGGATAAATTAAGATTATATATATTAATACCAAAAACTATTTAAACTAAGATTAAATATAATTTAGTTAAGGGGTGAACATGCAGAATTTAAACTTAGAGATAAAAGGCAGGATTCTCGAGTTCTTGAAAACCTGCAAGGAAGGCTGCTCAAGCAGTGAGATTGCAAAGAATATAGGCCATAACAGGAATACAGTTGCAAAATACTTGCAGATAATGAAAACCTATAAGCTCCTGCAGTACACTGACAGGACCCAGTTAAAGATATGGAATATCTCTGAGAAGCCCACAAAACAGAAAGTGCTTGTGGTTGATGATGACAATCATGTTATTGAACTAATCAAGCTTACGCTTAAACAGAGTGATTATGAGGTAATTGGTGCAAGTTCTGGGTTTGATGCTCTAGAGCAGGTAACATCACAAACACCTGACCTGATTCTAATTGACTGCCTGATGCCTGGCATCAATGGCTATGACGTTTGCAGGAAATTAAAGGGTGGCGCATTAACGCAGCAGATTCCTATGATTATGCTGTTTGATAAAGGGCAGGGCAAGAAATGCGAGGACAGCTGCGGTGTTGCTGACCTTTACATGGAGAAACCATTTGACCCAAATGAACTTGAGGCAAAAATTAACACAATCCTTCGCAGGGGAGCAAAGGATCATGCCTTGAACCCATTGACCAAGTTGCCTGGCAAAGGGGCCTTCCTTAAAGAGCTTAGGACACAGTTAAAGCAGAAGCGAAGTTTTGCAGTTTACAACTTTCATCTCTCTGGTTTGAGGAAATTCAAGGTTGAGCATTCCTTTAGGAAAGGCGATGAGGTACTTAAACTATTTGCCAGGATGCTCAAAAACAAAACAGCAAAGGATGCTAACAGGTTTGCTGCACACATGAGCAATGATGAGTTTTTATTGATAACTGATATCCATGGCCTTAAATCAGATGTTTCAACCTCGCTCAGGAAAGTAATGCCATTTTACTATGGAATGAAGCTAAAGGCAAAAATCAGCCTGAGAGTTAAGAATATTCCTGCCTCTAAGCTGAGGAATATAAAGGGTTTAGAAAACTTTCTGAAGAAAAATAATATAATTTAATTCTATTTTTTTATTTTATAATCCTTAGTGTCAACTACTTTGCCAGATTTTATTGCTTTCTTTGTCTTTGCTTTCTTTTTCGGCTTTTGACTGAACACCTTTACAAGCACATGCCTCTTGAAGAAAAAATATGTAATTAAGATAAGTATAAGGATAATAATCCACGGTAGGAAGAATAGCACAACCCTGATGACAAAAATGATGAGTGCAATCAATACTATGAAAACAAATAACAGGAACAGCAGTGCTCTCCAGCCAATCATAGACGAGCCTTTCATAACACTATATAAACAGAGATGATATATAAAGTTTTTCGTAAGTGCTTCTTCTTCTAATGTTACTATTCTAGAATAGAAATCTATATAAATGATAAGCCTAGAAATCATTAATATAATCATAGAGGGGTGTAATAAAATGGGGGGTAATGAAGATACAAATACTTCTATAAAGATTAAGCCAGGCAAGACACAAGGTGGAGAGCGGTGCTTTTTGCACAGATAGGTTGATAAGATGCAGGAACAGCTTTTACAACTCGAAGATATTGTCAACATGCCACGGGCACAGACATTTGACTTTTTAGCTATGAGTCCAGAAGAGAGAAAAAAGTTCTCAAAGGAAGTTGGTGCCAATGAAGATGAGCTTGAGCTTTTCCAGAAAGGCTTAGCTAGGCCAATCACAAAAGCAGAAGCTGGCTGCATGCAGGTGCAGTGGAGCGAGCACTGCTCATACAAAAGCTCTAAGAAATGGCTCAGGAAGTTTCTTCCATTCAACGCACCAAATGTTGTTGTGCCATCTGGAGAAGATGCTGGGATTGTTTATATGGGTATGACCAGCCACGGAAAGCCAATTGGCATGGCAATCAAATCAGAGACCCATAATCATCCTTCATTTATTGAAGGCTATCAGGGTGCAGCTACTGGAATTGGTGGCATACTCAGGGATATTGAAAGTATGCTTGCGCGTATTCTATATGTGTATGATGGTCTTAGGTTTGGTGATGTAAGAGGGCTTACAAAGAATCAGATTAAGAAGAACCTTAATGATGTTGTGCAAGGAATTGCTGATTATGCAAATTCTGTTGGAATTGCAACTGGCGGCGGAGATATTAAGTTTGACAAGAACTTCAGCGGTAACTGCAATGTGAATGTTGGCTGCCTTGGTGTTATTGACCTTGACAAAATTGCCCGTAGCTATGTTCCTAACACAGCTGATAAGAAAGATTATGTGTTCCTTTACTTTGGCAAGAAAACTGATGACACTGGAATGGAAGGTGTGTCAACCCTTGCATCAAATCCTTTGGATGATAAAGAGGTTAAGGTTAAGGAATCTGCTGTGCAGGATTCTGACCCATTCCTTAAACAGGTTGAGCTTGAGATTATCAAAGATATTATTGAGGATGGAATTAAACATGATTACCTTCATCTTATTGGATTCCAGGACATGGGCGGAGCTGGTTTGCTGTGCTCAACAGTTGAACAGCTGGCAAAGAACAAGAACAGGGATTATGGTGGAATAATTAATGCTAACCTAGTTCCAACATCAATGGTTCTCACTGCAGAGGAAAAGGTTAAGTCAGAGACTCAAGAACGGTGGATGTTTACAGCACCTAAATGGGTTGCAGAAAAAATTAAGAAGATTGCAAATGAAAAATATGAGCTTACAAAGATTGCCAGGGGAGCATGCGCAGTTGAGATTGGTACGATAAACAATAATGGAAATTACACTGTTGTGCAGGATGGTAAGATAGAAGTTGATGTTCCTGCAAAATTCCTGTGCCAGGGCATAGAATATGATGAAACACAGAGGCCGCTAAAACCAAGAGACCCTGCAAGGCTTAAGCCTGCAGCAATTGATATATCCGAGATTAGGAAAAACATAAATGACATATGCCTTGAGCTGATTGGATTTGAGAATGTTGCATCTGATGAGCCAGTTTATGAACAGTATGACAAGAAGATTGGCAACACCACTATTGTTGAGAGGGGCGAGGCAAGGGCAACGGTGTTCAAGGTTCCTGGCTTGAAAAAAGTGGGTGGTGCTTCAACCTTTGGCGGGAACACAAGATATGGTCTTATTGACCCCAAGGAACAGGGTGCAAAAGCTGTGATGAGGTCTACCTGGTCACTTGCAAGTGTTGGAGCTTCTTTGTGGGCAATAAGCAACAATGCTAATAATGGAAATCCTGAGGTTCCTGAGCAGATGTGGGAATTTGTTGAGTGCATGCGCGGCGTTGGTGAAGCATGTAATAGCCTAAAACTACCTAGTTTTAACACAGATGCTAAATATAATGGAAAATCATTAAGGGTTGAAAAAGGAAAGTCACCAATTCCTGTTGTGGCTGGCAATGTGTCTTTTTATAACTGCTCTGCGCCAAATGATATCTTTCCAGAAGGTAGTTCAATCAGTCCTGCAACAACAATACTTGGCCTGGGAAGGATGACTGATTATAATAAGCATGTTACAAACCAGCTGCAGGATAAGGAAAGCAGCATGTATCTTATTGGCAAGAGAAGCGAACATCTTGGCGGAAGCGCGTATCTGGAAATAAATAACCAGCTAGGTGATAAGCTGGCAGAGATTGTCTATGATAGAGAACAGAATGAAATGTTTGCTGTTACAGAAGCTATCAGAAAAAATTATGTGCTTGCCTCAGATGCTATCTTTGAAGGTGGAATGTATGCTTCATTGGCAAGAATGCTGTCTGTCTCAGACAACAAGAAGAACCTTGGAATGGACATCAGCCTTGATTCAATTGATGATGTTAATCACTTTGACGAGAAGATGTTTTCAGAATCTGGTGGGGTCGTGCTCCAGGTTGATGCTGAGAAAAAACATGAATTCGAAGCACTCATGAATCGTAGGGGAGTTAAATTCTATGATGTTGGTGATATTAACCACACTGGCCATCTTTCATTTATTGATGGATTTCGTGGTTTAGCTGATTTAAGGGTAACACAGTTAAGAGACAAATATTTTAACGGTGTGCGGGAGGTAATGCAATGAAACCGCACAAAATTGCACTACTTTTATTTCCAGGAACAAACAGGTACATAGAGATGTATGAAGCTGTAAAGTATGTTGGCATGTCCCCTATGCTTGTTCACTGGAATGACAATGCTGTCCAAAAGATTTTAAGTTCAGTTGGAGTGATTATTCCAGGTGGATTCACATATAGGGATAGAGGCAGGGCTGGTCTTGTTGCTTCAAGAAATAAGCAAATCATGGATGCAATCAGGGAGAAGATCAAACATGGGAACCCTTTCCTTGGTGTCTGCAATGGAGCACAGATTGGACTTGAGGCAAAGTTGGTCACAGCTAAAAACCCAGACAAGCTTGAGATGGCGCTTGCAAGGAACGAGCGCATCAAAGATGGCAAGATTCTTGGAACTGGCTTTTATGATACATGGGTTCATGTCAAGAGTGTTCAACCGCTTGGCTGGCATGCATTTAACTTAATAATGCCCAAAGGTAAGGTTCTTCAAGAGATAGTTGCGCACGGCGAAGGAAACTTCCAGATGGAGCTAGATACACTTGGACATCTTGTAAAACATAACCAAGTTGCTTTCAGGTATTGTGACAAGGACGGGAATATCAAACCTGACTATCCTGGTAATCCAAATGGTTCAATGTATAATATTGCGGCTGTCACAAACAAGGAAGGCAATGCAATGATTATGATGCCTCACCCAGAAAATCTGGACCATGGTAAGCCAAGTGATGGCATGCTAAACTTAATAGCTTCAATGAAGAAATATATTGACCTTGGGTGTGACCTTAGCGCTCTCAGGGGAGATTTAGAGGGTTTGCATGACCAGGATACTGTTGAGCTTTCCAATCGCATGCAAGCTTATAAGTTGCCAGAGCATGATTACATCCTTGAGTTCTATGTCACATGGCTCACTACAGATAATGAAGGTTTTTCAATAGGCACAATGCTTAATGACCTTGGTTATCCTATTGAGGATTTCTCAAGGCAGGATTACTGGAAGATTTATGTGAAAGGTGACCAAAGAGATGCTAAGCAACTTGCAGAGAGAATTATCAATTCTAGTGAGATTATAATGACCACAAAGCATGACCCAGTGGTATGTGTACCAAGAGAAAGTTATCTTAGCTGGAAAAAAACTGGTAGGGGCGAGGGTTATCTTGAAGAGCACACTCCTGAGCGACTTCCGCCTGGGTACAGGGAGGTGCAGATTCTTACAATGGAAAAGCAGAACCTTGTCGGTAGGAGCAAGCAATTCAATTTCAGCGAACGCCTTGGCATAAAAGAAGTTGTTGGTGTTGAGTTTGGCAAGCTCTGGAAGCCTGTTTTCAAGATGTCGTTTGGTGATGCACTTGAACAGGTAAGGCACATAGAAAAGCACAATCATCTTTCAAACCCTGTTTCAATGACAGAAGAGCGTTACGACGCAATATAAAATAGGAGGTTTAGAATGGACATTAAAAAATTCCTGTCTCCATCAAGAAAGGACAATATTGACCATGAGTTGGAAAAACTGATTCCGCTTTGGTTTAAGACAAAAAACCTGCCTGTTGAGCAGGAATGGCAATGGACATTTAATGATGTGACTATTGGCTCGCAAAAGTCTGATGTTCTTCCAATACAAGCTGACGTATCAACAATGCTTGCCTATGGCCCTACAAAGATTAAACTTAATATTCCAATAATCAGCGCAGCTATGGATACTGTTACTGATTCAAGGCTTGCTATTATGCTGGCTATGATGGGTGGATGCGGCATTATCCATAGGAACATGGAAATTCATGACCAGACACATGAGGTTGAGGTTGCAAAAAGAGCAGCTAATTATATAATTACTAACCCTATAACTGTGAAACCCACAGATACAATTGGTTATCTGAAAGAAAAATCAGATCAATATGTACGGGAAAATCTTAAGGATAGAACAGGTAAGGTAATTGGTATGCCGGTTCTAAATAAAACAGGTAAACTTGTTGGTATTATCACAAATAGGAATGTAAGAAAGGCAAACAATGACACCGAACTTGTCAGGAAATACATGACTCGTAAAAACCTGCTAACTGCCCCACCAGAGATTACTGAAAAAGAGACAATTAAGCTTATGGACGAAAGAGAGATTGAGAAAATATTGGTTGTTGATGATAAAGAAGGATTTATTGGCATGATTACAAGAAAAGATATTGAAAAAAGAGCAACCTTTCCTGATGCAGCGATTGACAAAAAAGGCAGATATCTTGTTGGTGCTGCTGTTGGAGTTGGCGATAAAGATATATCCAGGAAAAGAGCTGGTGCTCTTGTTGAGGCAGGAGTTGATGTTATTGTTCTTGACAGTGCCCATGCCCATCACTACTCTATGTCAGATATTCTTAGAGCACTTAGGGGTGACTCCCATTTTAATAAAACGGTTTTTATTGCAGGAAATATAACCACAGCAAGAGGCGCATATGACCTTGTTGAAGCTGGTGCAGATGCTGTTAAGGTTGGGCAAGGGCCTGGCAAGACCTGCACAACTAGGACTATTGCAGGTGTAGGCTATGGCCAGATTACTGCAACAGCTCTTGCATTTGTGGGAAAGGAATATGCCAGGCATAATTTAGGTATTGAAAGGGACATTCCTTTGATAACTGATGGCGGCCTTGAAAACCCATGTGATGTTGCAAAGTCAATTACTTCAGGAGCAGATTTAATCATGACTGGAAGCATGTTTGCTGGAACAGACGAAGCACCTGGCTCGGTTCAGGCTGGCAAAAAAGCATACAGGGGCATGGGTTCTTTGGATGTTATGATGGAGACTCTTGCTTCTGATAGATATCTCGAACAAAAGAAACATATTGCTGAAGGGGCTTCAGGTGTTGTTGAGCACAAAGGGCCACTAAGAGATGTAGTTAACTTGTTAACAGGTGCTTTGACTGCAACTATGGGTTATACAGGATGTAAGAATATTAAAGAACTCAAGAGATATGGGGTTTTCAGGCTTGGGACCAGTGCCTTACAACTGGAGAGCCAGCAAAGACTGGAGCAGTTAGTTCCCTCTGATGTACAAAAAAATAAATAAATTGGGTGAGCGAAAATGATAAAACAAAACGCAATCGTATGCTGTCTTGGATGGGGTGACACTGGCAAAGCAACAATAGTGGATTATCTTGATGCTGACATCTATGGAAGATATAATGGCGGCGATAATGCTGGACACACAGTTGTGTTTGATGGCAAAAGGTTCAGGTTTCATATTCTTCCAGTTGGTGTACTAAAAGACAAGACCGTTTTTCTCGGCCCTGATGTTGCGTTTAATCCTGTGACTTTCTTTGAGGATTGGAAAAGAACAGAAGATACACTTGAAAGAAAAATCAAGAGTGAAGTGTGGATAGATCACAGGGCGCATGTTATCCTGCCTTACCATAAGGCACTTGATGGAGCACGTGAAGCAAAACTAAAAAGTGAAGAGATTGGCACAACAAAGAAGGGAATTGGACCTACATACATGGACAAGGCAAACCGTTCTACAGATTTCACAATAGATGACCTTGTTGCAGATGATTTCAAGGAAAGGCTCAGAGAGAATATATCCAAGAAGCAGGATGAGCTGTTTACATACAAGGTTGTTGATTTCAAGCTCGGTAAGGATTTTAGATATATGTCATTGTATGTTTGGGATAGATTAACAGGAAAGATTAAGACATGGAATGACAAGCTGATTCATGATGAAAAATTCTTTAAGAAAGAGCGCGAGCAGGCACTTGATGATTATACTGAGAAAATCTACAAACAGTACAAACCCCTTACTGATAAGATTAAGCCATGGGTCAAGGATGTTTCTCTTGAGCTTAACAAGGCGATTAAGAATAAGAAGACTGTTGTGATTGAGGGTGCCCAGGGAGCGCTTCTTGATGTTATCTTTGGCACAAAGCCATATGTCACAAGCAGCAACACAACTGTTGGCGGTGTGCAGGCTAATCTCGGAGTGAGCCTAAGGAAGTTCCATAGGATTATAGGGGTTGTGAAAGCTTATCAGACAAGGGTGGGCGAAGGACCTTGCCCAACTGAGATTGGTGATCCACGGATTACAAAACAGGGTAAGATAGGCGAGGAGATGTCAATAGATGACAAAATAGCTAAAGATAATGGAGACCAAAATGCCCTGGCAAAGTTCCTGAGAATCAAGTTTAAAGAATATGGCACAACAACCGGCAGGCCAAGGCGTGTTGGATATCTTGACCTTGTTGCAACCAAATTTGGGGTTTCTATCAATGATGTAACAGAGATTGCCATAACAAACCTTGACAAACTGGCAGGCACAGAGATGAAGCTTTGCATTGGCTATGAAAAAGGTGGCCAGAGATTTAATCACATGGTGTCAGATTTAGAAGGTGTCAAGCCAATATATTCTGACAAAGTATATGACTTTAGCAAGATTGACTTTAATGACGAATTAAGAGATAAGATTCTAGAAAAGGGCTGGAAAGCATTGCCAGAAGTTATGAAGCAGTATGTATTGGATATTGCAAGATTCACATCCAGGCCAGTAGGCATAATCTCCATCGGTCCAGGCAGGGAGCATAAGATAGAGGAAGGCGTGTATAAGGCAACCTCAGATGAACTATCTGGATGGAGAACAGCCTACAACAAAGCGTGGGAAAAGCTTGTAACTTATAGGATTAACAGAGAGAATAAGAATTTAAGAATACGTTTTAAAGCGTAGAAAAGGTTTTATACAAGCTTTCTTTTTCTTTTCTTATGAAATATTTATTTGTGCTGTCAAAGCAGAATCTTAAGCTGTCAGAGCAGGAGGCAATTAATCTGCTTGAGCTGAAAAAGCACAAGCTAGCTGATAACCTGCTTGTTGCAGAAGCTAAGGGTGAGTTTTATACAAGGCTTGCTTACACTAAGAAGGTACTGCAATATTTGTTTGACTGTCCTGTGAAACAGCTGGAAAAAAGCATGCAAGATTTTGAATGGGAGTCTGTATATGAAAAAAACTTTGCACTACGGGTTTATGGTGCTGTGCTTGATGAAGCAGACCTAGCTGGCTATATCTGGAACAATGTAAAAAAGCCAAAGGTTAATCTTAAGAAGCCAAAGACCAGGATAGAATTGCATTTTATGAACAAGAAAGTGTACTGCGGCAAGGTTCTCTGGAATAATGAAGAAAAATTTGATGAAAGGAGAGCGCACCTGCGCCCTGAATTATTACCAACCTCACTTCATCCCCGCCTGGCAAGGTGTGTAATTAATCTCACTGGGATTAAAGGTAATGAGACTCTGCTTGACCTGTTCTGCGGCACAGGCGGAATATTGATTGAAGCTGCTATTATTGGGCTTAATGCTTCAGGCTCTGACATTAATCCTGATATTACAGGGAAATGCCAGGAAAACCTGAAGTCATTCAAGCTTAAATTAAATATTAAAACACAGGATGCAACCAAAATCAAGCAAAAATTTGACTATATTGTCACAGACCTGCCTTATGGCAAGAATACAGGCAAGATGGAGCTTGAGAGGCTATATACTGCATTTCTTAGCAATTTGAAAAAAATCATGAAAAAGCGCGCTGTGGTTATATTTCCAGATTCAATTAACTATGAGAAGCTGATAAAAAAAGCTAAACTGAAGATAGAACATGAGTTCTCATACTATATTCACAAAAGTATGACAAAGAAGATCACATTATTGTGTCATCCAGGTAATTAATGTCCCAGGTGGACTTGTGAATATGCTTCCTGCCGCATTTATTTTCTTTATCTGTCTGGTAATCTTCAGGAACTGGATCTTCATACTTTCTTATATTCTTTTCCTGCTGCTCCTGAACCTCAGCTTTCTGGACTTCTTCCTGTTTTATTTCTTTAGAATTTGAACTATCATTTACTGTTTCTTCAATATTCTTTTCTTCATTGCAATCTTCACAGTTTTCGCATGCCATTTTCCATTACTTTGAAAAAAGTAAGCACGAAGAGAATCTCTTTCTGAGGGGTGAGTTGAAAGAATTAATGACCCTCCTCATGCTTAAATATGATGGTTGTGATATATAAACATTACGTTAGTAGGTATGGTATATTTCTGATAAACACCTCAATAACAAACCCACCCTGATATTACTAAAGAGTAGTGTAACTATTATATAAACCTTTTGGTTTTATGGCTACTATAGAGTGATTAATACTAGGATTTGTGGACCTGGCGGGACTTGAACCTGCGGCAGGAGCTTCCCTCCTGCACCTTGTATTGTAGTATCTCGCTCTGCTCGATACCACTCAGAGAATGGACCTGGCGGGACTTGCACCCGTGGCATCCACCGTGCGAGGGTGGCGCTCTGCTACTGAGCTACAGGCCCATGAAATACTGGTTTGAACTTCATCTATTTAAACCATTTCCCTTTAATGTTGTCACCAATTAGTTATTAAAATAACAAAAGATTTATATACTCAGAAATCTTACAGTATTCAGGCAGCAAATCATATAAATAAAGACTGCTACTGACAAAATAGGCGGTTTAGATGCACGAAAGAGCTAAAATCAAGCAAAACATGCCAGGAATAGGCGAATGCGGAATTTCTGTAGCTCTAACCCTTTTTTCTTGGAATTATAAATACTGTAAGAGACATTAGCTCTTTTTATTGACCCCAACTAGAATTCTGGAAACATATTCAGATTCTTAATCTCTAACCCCTACTCTGGAATTCTAGTTTACACTTCAATGAGGTCCTAAATATGTCACCAAACAAAACAAAGAAAAAAAGAATGGTAAGGGAGGCTAAGGCACTGCAAAGTATAAAGGACCAGGCCTTTGGTTTTGTTAGAATAGAGGATGCAGCAATCTGTATAAACATAGAGCTAATCTGGACTGAGGCTGGCAAGAGCGAGAAGGGGTTTATAGGGGAGTTCGCAAAGACATACACACATGAGCTCCTTCATATAATCATGAACCTAGTAGTTGATGATATAACTGAAATTCCTGTGGAAGAAGAGGAGGAGATAATCCGTATGATGTGCGGGGAGAAGTGGACCCCTGCAATTGCAAAGCTGTATGCAGAAAATAATTAATATGACCTATGCCTAGATAGGAACATGCAAAAGAGATTCTGGGAAATTGATGCTTTGCGGGGAATTGCAATAGTGATGATGATTGTCTTCCACCTGCTCTTTGACCTCGCATATTTTGGAAAGTCCGGAGTTAGTGTTTCTTCCGGCTTTTGGCTGGTGTTTGCGAGAATAACAGCTACAATCTTCATTTTCCTGGTTGGGGTCTCACTTACACTAAGCTATTCGCGAGCCAAGAAACGCGGCACTCTACGATTCAGGAAATATCTATTTAGGGGACTGCAGATTTTTGCATGGGGGCTTGTGATAACAGCTGTCACAATGATTTTTATTGGCCAAGGCTCAATATTCTTTGGCATCCTGCATTTTATAGGCATTTCAATAATTGTTGCCTACTTATTCATAAGGTTCAGGCTGCTTAATCTTGTGCTTGGAATACTGCTTATCATTTTTGGCAACTGGATTAAGGAATTCACATTTGATTTTCCCTGGCTTATGTGGCTTGGACTGCAGCCAGCAAACCTTTACTCATTTGATTATTTCCCAATGCTGCCATGGTTCGGTGTTGTGCTGCTTGGCATATTCTTCGGCAACACCCTATACAAGGACCATAAGAGAAGATTCAAGCTAAAAAACATGTCAAAAAAGCCAGCCATATCCTGGCTCAGCTATCTTGGAAGAAAATCACTCATAATCTACCTTGTGCACCAGCCAGTACTTGTTCTGCTCCTGTATCTGTTTGTGTTGTAGAATCAATACATAATAGTTTTATCTTTCTTTATAAGGTGCTTGAGCACAAACGGAAACATGATTGTTGTGGCAATAGCCATGAACACAATAGCAGAGTAAACCTCAATAGGAATAAGACCTGCTTGCCTGGCAATTTCTATAATAACCAGTTCAATAGCGCCCCTACTGTTCATTCCCCAGCCAATCAGGTATGTCTGCTTGAGCTTTAGTGATGTAAATGGTGTTGTGAGCACACCACCTAATACCTTACCAACTATGCCAACAAAAAGAATAAACATAGTAAGCCAGAAATGACTTATCAAGCTTGCAAAGTCCATGTGGAGCCCTATATTTATAAAGAAAAAAGGTACAATAAAACTGAATGTCATAACCTGTAGTTGTTTTATCTCTTCTCTCTTTTCTTTTGAGAAACCTTTTTCAGATATCTGAATGATTATGCCTGCGAGAAACGCGCCAATAATCGGACCAAGCCCCAGTTTAGAAGATATGACTGCGATAATTATTGCAAATATTAGCGTGCCAGAGAATGTTGCGGTTGTTGAGCGCTCCTTATGCAACAGGTTAAGGAACGTTGGGAAGACCTTGTAGCTAAGGTAAGCAATTACAATGAACGCAATCAGTTTTAGAGGAAATAGAATGAGTTCGGTTATAGTTCCATGTGCTAGCAATAGGATTATTGCCAGGAAGAGCACCTCAAAAATATCATCGAGGATGGCAGCTTCCATCATGATTGTGCCAACCCTTGTGTTAAGCAGCTTGTCTTCCATAAGCACCTTCAGTTTTGTGCCTTCTGAGGTTATAGAAAGTGCAGTGCCAACCACCAGGGCAACAACATGGTTGTATCCAAGCAGTATCATAAGTCCAATTC
>JAFCCF010000013.1 GCA_017610325.1 Candidatus Aminicenantota bacterium
CAAAGCAGCTTTTAGCTTCTTTGGATAATTGTATATGTCTATCTTCATTTTAACCTCCAAAGAAATAATGGTCGTCGATATTTATAAACCGAATGGTTCTATAAATTTGCTGAGAAGTTCACAATAACATAAAACGCCCCAGCCGGGAGCATACCTTTTATTGCACTATTGCAGGTAATATGCCACAGCCGGTTATATATCTCTCTGAGATTTCCGCCAGAGCCGTCCAAAAGATAACATTTAAATACTCTAATTTAGATTGTTAAATATGGTGCTGTATGGGAAAAGAGGATTATGAAGAAACAGCAGAGTCGCTTCTCGAGAAACTAGATTCAAATCTGAAGATTGGTCTAAGCAGTGTTGAGGCGCAAAAGAGAATCCAGCAGTATGGGTACAATGTTTCTGCTGAGGAAAAAAAGGTTTCTGCAATTGAAATTCTGTTAAGACAGTTCAAGAGCTTTATCATCTATGTGTTGATTTTTGCCTCACTTGTTTCATTCGTAATGGGCAACCGCACAGAATTCTTTGTGATTACTGCGATAATCCTTTTTATCATACTCATTAGCTTCTTTGAGGAATATAAAGCAACAAAGGAAATGGAGGCACTTAAGAAGTTAACTCCCAAAAAGGCCAGGGTTTTAAGGGATGACAAGGAAGAGGAAATCTCTGCTGATGAAATTGTTCCCGGCGACATAATAATCCTCAAAAGAGGAGATATCATACCTGCAGATGCCAGAATACTAAAATCCAGCAATCTGAAAGTTGATGAGTCAACAATTACAGGAGAATCTGTTGCTGTCAGCAAGATCGATTCACCAATAAAGGGAAAAGCTATTCTTTCAGAACAAAAAAACATGGTTTTTGCAAGCAGCCCAGTAATTAACGGCAGTGCATTCTGTGTTGTGGTAAAAACAGGCAGAGAGACTGAAATAGGCAAAATCTCTGAAATGGTAAAAGGTGTAAAGGTTGAATTAACACCTCTGCAGAAACGTCTTGACAAGCTGGGAAAACAGTTCTCAATTGTTGTTCTTATTATATGTTCTTTTATACTTATAGTGGGGATACTCAGGGGCCAGAGCTGGGAATCTATGCTGTTGCTTGCTGTTGCTGTTGCTGTTTCAGGGATACCAGAAAGCCTGCCAGCTGTTATTGGAGTGGCACTGGCAATTGGCGTGAAGCGTATGGCTAAGCAGGGCGCTATAATCAGGCGTCTCCCTGCTGTTGAGACACTTGGAACTTGTACAGTGATTTGCACTGATAAGACAGGAACACTCACACAGAATAAGATGGTTATTGAAAAAATATTCACCTTTGATTCTGAGATAAATGTGACAAGTAGTGGTTTAGCTCCAGAAGGGCTCTTTATGCGGGAAAAAGAAGTGATAAAGCCGCTGAAGCACAGAGTTCTTTCAAAAATTTTGGAGATAGGCACTCTCTGTAACAACTCAAACCTTCTTAAAAAAGATGAAGAATGGTGTATTGAAGGAGATTCAACAGATGGGGCTCTTATTGTCTTGGCAAAAAAAGCAGGCATAGACAAATCAGATTTTCATAAAAAGTTTCCGAGAATTCACGAGCATCCTTTTGACTCTGAAAGGAAATGCATGAGCTCTGTGCACATGGTTATGAACAAGCCAATAGTTTACGCCAAAGGAGCGCCTGAGATGCTGATAAATAAATCCAGCTTTTATCTTAAGGGTGGCAAGATAAAGAAAATAAATGAAGAAATAAGAAAGCAAATACTCTCAAAAACAGAAGAGTATGCGTCTAAAGGCCTGAGAGTTTTGGGACTTGCTTATAAGGAGCACAAGGGCAAAACATTTGAGCTAAAGCATGTTGAATCATCGTTGATTTTTGTGGGGTTGGTTTCCATGCGTGACCCCCCAGAGGAATCTGTATATGGGTCTGTCAAGCTTTGCAAGGAAGCAGGAACAAAGGTTGTAATGATAACAGGTGATAATGAGGTAACTGCCTTATCAGTTGCAAAGGAGCTTGGCATATATGAAGAAGGCAATGAGATGCTTACAGGACAACGGCTGGATAAAATGAGTGAAAAAGAGTTTATGAAGATTGTTGAGGATGTAACAGTGTATGCAAGAACAACGCCAAGACACAAGCTTAGGATTGTAGAGGTACTACAGAAAAAAGGGCACATTGTTGCAATGACTGGTGATGGTGTTAATGATGCTCCTGCGCTGAAAAAGGCAGATATTGGCGTGGCAATGGGACGGTGCGGAACAGAGGTAGCAAAAGAGGCATCTGAGATGATTCTAAGGGATGATAATTTTTCCACTATTGTTAGTGCAATTAAGGAAGGTAGGACAATTTACTCTAACATAAGAAAGTTCATTTATTACCTGCTTGCCGGGAACTTTTCTGAAGTTATAATTATATTCATAGCAGCTGTCATAGGTATTCTGCCTCCGCTTACACCACTAATGATTCTTTTTATTAATCTTGTGACAAGTGATTTTCCAGCTTTTGGCTTATGCCTTGAAAAACCTTCAGAGAATATAATGAAACAGAAGCCACGAGACCCAAAAGAGGGTATACTTAGCGATTATATCTTCCTGAAAATAGGTTCTGTTGTACCCTGGATTGTGCTTGGTACTATAGCGCTCTATATGTGGGAATTAGTGGTAAAGCAGGGAACTGTCCCAAAGGCACAGACAATTGCGTTTACAACCTTGATAGTTTTTGAACTTTTCCATGTGTTTAATGCTAAGAGCTTCAATGATGCAATTTTCTCCAAACGCATATTTTCTAATCCTGCTCTATTCTTAGGATGGTTTGCTTCAGTTATATTTACACTATTGGTAATTTATTGGGGTCCTGCCCAGAAAATATTCGGAACTGTGGCATTAGGTTTAGGTGAGTGGTTTTCGATTATTCTAATCTCGAGCGTGATTATCTTTTTTGTGGAGATACAGAAGACCATCATTAGTTCTGAGATAAAAGAAAGAGAAAAGATGGAAATACACCCCACAAGAGGATAAATTAACGCCCCAGCCGGGACTTTTGAGGCTTTGGTGCCTTATCAAACCCGGGTCTGGACCTTTCTGCTGCTTTGCTCTTGCTCCGCAGGGTCCTATTCTATTCACTATACTACTGGGGCCTATCTCTGTAGAATTCCATGTGAACTTTAAAGCTTTTTGCTTTTTCTTATGCTTGGCCTAATCTTGTTAACCCTAACTCTAATAGAACTCTTGGCGCGATTTCCAGCTTTTTTCAGTGGATAACTAACTTTTCTTCCTTCACAAACACCCTGCACAATTGCGCAAGTCACTTTGTTTGCACCTTTACCCATGACAAAGTTTTGCTTTTTCCTGATTGCATCCAAAAAAGATTCAACATCATCTGCTTTGGCATAAGTAACAACCCTGCCAAATTCAGTTATAGAATGAGCATCTGTGCCACCTGTAAAACATTTGCTGTGCTTATGGGCAAGGTTAACTGCTTTTCTGTTCTTTGTCTTGGTGTTGCCGCCATTCATGACCTCAATCGCATCAACTTCCCTCATAACATGGCTGTTCTTCTTTAACATTCTTGCTGAAGCTTTTGTAAGCCAGCCATATGGATGAGCAACACTTGTGACACAGTTGTAATCCTTGGTATCTTCAAGGACTTCTGCAAATCTTTTGTAAATCCTGAGACTCGGAAGCTTATATCTGTATGGCTCAACATCTTTTTCATAAAATTCTTTTAATTCATTAACATTATAAAAATAAACCAGAAGATCCTTGTCTTTGGCATTAACCTCAATGCCTGGAATTGTGAAGAAATCTTCCTGGTGCATCTTAAGCGCAACCTTGATTTCATTGTGGTCTGTAACCGCAAAGCCAATTCCAAGCTTACGCGCCTTTTTCATAAGGCCTTTTGCACTCAAGATTCCGTCAAATTCCCGGGAGTGCAGGTGCATGTCTACAAGAGTAAACCCCTGTTTTTTCAATCGGTCATATTCAGGCTTTTTGAACCATACCCTATCTGCTATGTGCATGTTATTTAATCCACTCAACTTCAAATATTTAAAGCTATTGTTATAGGTGCCTTTCTTCCGATGCTTGGTCCAGAAATAACCTTAAAACCAGCTGTGGCAAGGTTATCTCTAACAATTCTTGCACAGCTATATGTTGACAACACTGCATTCTTATTCATCTTTTTCCTTATTTCAATGAAAAATTCAGCTGTCCAAAGCTCAGGGTTCTTTTTTGGCGAAAATGGGTCAAGAAAAACAGCACCAAAGCTTGACTTTATTGTTTTAATTGATTCTCTTGCATCTCCAAACAACAGTTTAATCTCTACATTTTCCCTGCTGTACTGCTTTTTTTCTGCAACTTCTTTGATAACATTGTAATTTTCAATGTCTGGGTCAAGCTCCTTGATTTTATCTAGGACAAGTTCATCTTTTTCAAGCGCTATAATCTTTATCTTACAGTCTGGATTAGCTTTTATTGCAGCATCAATTGCAACACCTGAGTTATATCCCAAACCAAAGCACACATCAAGGACATCAACGCTGCCTTTTCTTGCAAGCTCAGTAATCTTGCATGGCTCAACAAACTTTTTCAGGGCTTCGTTCAGAGCTCCACTCTCATGATGGTAGCTTTCTTGGTATTTTTCATTAAAAAAAGTGATTGAACCGTCTTTTGTGATTATTTTTCTCATGATTTTCCCCAAAAAGCAAAGCTTTTTAATTAATTTATTCTTTCTTGATGGTTTATGTCTTATGAATTAATAATAACTGAGAAGCCTGCAGCAGCATTAAAAATAGCAAATGCTCTTGCTGATAAAGACGCTAAAGCAGAGAAAAAGGGCAAGGTTTCAAGCTATAGATTGAAGCATAAGGGCAAGGATATCATGGTTGCATGTGCAGTAGGCCACTTGTATGCTCTTGCAGAGAAGGAAAAAAAGGGCTGGGTATACCCTGTTTTCAGTGTTGAATGGAAACCAGCTGCAGACGTAAACAAGTCAGCAACATTTTCAAAAGCCTATATGCAGGTCATAAAATCACTTGCAAAGGATGCAGATTCTTTCACAATTGCAACAGATTATGATATTGAAGGAGAAGTTATTGGCCTGAATGTATTAAAGTATGCATGCAAGCAGAAGGATGCTTCCAGAATGAAGTTCTCAACATTAACAAAGCCTGATTTGGTTGCATCATACGCAAACAAGTCACCTACAATTGACTGGGGCCAGGCAAATGCTGGTTTAACCAGGCATGAACTTGACTGGTATTATGGTATAAATCTTTCCAGGGCACTGACAGCATCAATCAAGGCAGCTGGCAGGTTCAAGCTGATGTCCTCTGGAAGAGTACAGGGTCCAGCACTAAAAATACTTGTTGAAAGGGAGAAGGAAATCCAGGCATTTAAGTCAGAGCCTTACTGGCAGATTGAGCTGAATGGAAATGTCAAGAACGGCGCAGTCCAGGCTTGGCATATAAAAAATAAGTTTTGGGAAAAAAAAGAAGCAGATGCAGTTATCAGGAAAACAAAAGGCAAGCCAGCAAATGTTAAAGATATCAAGAAGCGTCAGTTTAACCAGAGCCCGCCAGAACCATTTGACCTGACAACACTGCAGATAGAAAGCTACCGCTGTTTTAGGATATCACCTAAGGAAACACTTGCAATTGCGCAGGGGCTTTATATTGCTGGTCTTATCTCATATCCAAGAACATCATCCCAGAAACTGCCGCCTGCAATTGGATATAAAAAAATTCTTGAAAAAATATCAAAGCAGGCAAACTATACCAAGCTTGTAAAAAAACTACTGTCAAAAAAAGCGCTTAAGCCAAATGAAGGAAAGAAAACAGACTCTGCGCACCCAGCAATATATCCTACAGGTATTGCTGCAGATGTGGCAGAGGGGAAACAAAAGGTATATGACCTTATTGTTAAGAGGTTCATGGCAACATTTTCAGAGCCAGCCAAGAAGCAGACAATGAATATTGAGATTGACTGCAATTCAGAGATATTTATTGCAAAGGGAACAACTACTCTGGAGCCAGGCTGGTATGAATTCTATGCTCCATATGTAAAGGTTGATGAACTGGAGCTGCCTGTGGCTGAAAAAGACGAAGATGTTAAGGTAAAATCAATTAAAAAGCACAGTAAAGAGACACAACCACCAAAACGCTATACTCCAGCTTCAATTATAAAAGAGCTTGAGAAAAAGAATCTTGGTACAAAGTCAACAAGGGCGCAGGTTGTTGATACATTGTTCCATCGAGGTTATGTTGATGGCAGGACAATAACACCAACAGAGCTTGGAATCCATACTATAAGAACACTTGATAAGTATAGCCCAGGCATTCTTGATGAAAAGCTCACAAGGCATTTTGAGCAGCAGATGGAAGACATAAGAGAGAACAAGAAGAAGAGCAAGGATGTTCTTGAAGAAGCAAAAAAGGTTCTTATCAAGATTCTCGGCACATTCAAGAAAAAAGAAAAGGATATTGGCAAGAGTCTTGTGGATGCCCACATGGAAACTCAGCAAAAACAAAACACAATTGGGAAGTGTCCGAACTGTAGTAAGGGTAATCTTGTGAGAAAACGCGGCAAGTTTGGAAGCTTCCTTGCATGCGACCAGTATCCAAAATGCAAGACAACATTTAATTTTCCAGATGGCGTTAATTTTAAGGCAGATGGCAAGCTATGCGAGCACTGTAACCATCCTGTAATTATGATTTTCAAAAAAGGCAGGAAGCCACAGCAGGTATGCATTAATCCTGATTGTAAGGATAAGGCAGTTGAAGAGGAAAAGGAAACCAAAAACTGTCCAAAGTGCAAGGCAACCCTTGTGCTGAGGAAGAGCATATATGGCCAGTTTTACGGTTGCAGCAACTATCCAAAGTGTAGGTATACAGAAAAAATCAAGAAAGAAGAAGAAGGCGATCACCTGCTTTAAAAACAAAGTATTTATATAATTGTTCTGCGAATATTTCAGTTATGAAAATAAAAGCTGGGATGTTCATACTTCTTATTTTTGTATTTATCTTTGGGGCTATCTCTATTGTGTTTGTTTTGCAAAATAATGAACCTAAACAAACAGAGGTGAATATTGGGGCAGTACTTTCAGAATCCTTCAAGGAAATAATCTCAAAGATTGGAAGTACTTTCAAGTCCCTTGAACCGTCAATCAATATCAGCCCTACATTTTTCTCAAAATGTAAATTTGAAAAAGACTTTATCTGCCTTAATTATTTGTCTGATAAGACCCAGCAGACTCTCCTGCTTAATCTTAAAAGTAAGATTAATGGAAAAATTATAGTTTATGAGGTACAGGTTTCTGGAGATATAGTCTGTAATAAGTCAGAAGAGATGATGATTGAGCCTTTTGGCGAGTTTTATGTAAAACTTGAGAACTGTGAGTTTAATGATACTAGAGCTACTTTAGTGGTAAGTTATCATAAGGTTATGTCTTCTCCTGAGTTTGGGCGGACTGCGCAAGCTACTCTAATCATACTTGACTGACAATCGAAAACTTTAAATATAGTTTAAAAGTAACCCTCTAGCATGAAACCGAGTAATAACATGGTTCCAAGGCATGTTGGAATTATACTTGACGGAAATAGGCGTTTCTCAAAACGCATTATGCTTAAGCCTTGGAAAGGCCATGAATGGGGTGCAGATAAGGTAGAGAAACTGATGACCTGGTGCAGGGAGCTTGGCATTAAGGAACTTACACTTTATTGCTTCTCTACGCAGAACTTTAACCGGCCAAAGCAGGAGTTTGATTTTCTAATGAAGCTTTTCATCGAAAGCTTTGACAAGCTAGAGAAAGACAAGCGCGTTGATGAAAATAAGATAAGGATTAATTTTATCGGTAGAATCTATATGTTTCCAAAGGAGGTTCAGCAGAAAATGAACAGGATTATGGAAAAAACAAAGGATTATGGGAACTACACAATCAATTTTGCAATGGCATATGGCGGTAGGGAAGAGGTTCTTGATGCTACAGCAAAGATTGCAAAGCAGGTAAAGGAAGGCAAGCTTAATGTTGAAGACATAAATGAAGAAACATTCAGCAAGAACCTTTACATGTCTGATGAGCCAGAGCTTATAATAAGAACCGGCGGTGAGAAGAGGACAAGCAATTTCCTGATATGGCAATCAAATTACTCGGAATGGATTTTCCTAGAAAAACTATGGCCTGAGTTTGATAAAGAAGATCTCATGGAATGCATTGAAGAATATAACCAGCGCGACAGGAGACACGGGGAATAATTAGAACGTACTTATTCTATTCACAACTTCCTTGACAAGCTTCTCAGGTGTTGATGCTCCGGCTGTGATGCCAATCTTATTCTTGTCCTTGAACCATGCAACTTTTAGACCCTTAGAATTGTCAACCTGTTTTGTATCTATAATTTCAGAGCAGAGTTCTTTTAGTCTTCTTGTGTTTGCACTGTTCACGTCTCCAACAATAAGCATCATCTCAACCTTTTTTGCAAGCTTTAGTGCTGCTTTTTGCCTTTGTTCTGTTGAGCTACAGATTGTGTTCACTGCCTTGAGTTTTTTGCATTTTTTCCTAAGCCTTTTTACAATTTCTTTGAAGTTCTGGCCTGACTGTGTTGTCTGGGCAACAACTCCAATCTTGTTAAAGGATTTAAGCTTGCTGACCTGCTCTGGTTTTTCAATAATAATTGAATCCTTAAGATAGCTCCTGATTCCAACAACCTCTGCGTGTTTCTTATCACCTACCACAATAACCTGGAACCCTTCTTTCTCAAGCTGTTGCGCTATTATGTGGACTTTTTTTACCAATGGGCAGGTTGCGTCAACAATATTTAGCTTTTTCTGCTTAGCTTCTTCTACAACCTGTTTTGGCACACCATGCGCCCTTATTATCACAGTTCCGTTCTTGGGCATGTTAATAGAGTTAATGTAACATATGCCTTTGCGCATCAGCTCATCAATTACATATCTGTTATGGATGAGCGGGCCAAGTGTCACAGAACCCTTGTTCTGTTTTAGGGTCATGTCCAAGGCTCTCCTTACGCCAAAGCAGAAGCCATATACCTCAGCTAGATAGATTTTCTTAGGCATCAGAAGCTTGTTTTGGACAATCTTTAAATATCTTTTCCTAGTGTTTTTTCTTATGGTCAAAAACAAAGCTATTGCCATCAATTGTTTCGATACTTATTGAAGCGCCAAGGCCTGTTTTTGGATTACCATAAATCTGCATAACGCTGTTTGGGTCAACCTTTATAGTTTTTTCATATCCTGGGTTCAGTGGGTTCTTGATTGCTGTAGCAATGCCTTTACTCTTTTCAATGAGGCTGTGTAAATCATATGGGTTGTTTATCTCAAACCTGACCTCAACCTTTGGTTCAGGATCCCAGGAACTGTATTGTGTGAATATCACCGGAAATTCACTCATATAACCTAAGAAATCCTTCATGTCTGAATTTTCTTTAATATCTGAAACCTTTTTAATAACTGCTGCGCTCATTACAGGAAGTGAAAAACCGTAAAAATCCATTAACCTATCACAATGGTTATCTTCTCTGGTGACATCATAAATCTCTGGCCCTGCCCTTATTGCTACTTTATCTTTTTTTATGTTTGTTCCCAGGTAAATCCATGGCTGGTTGAATGGGCTCCCTATATTTTCCAGCAGGATGTGAAGCCCATTATCATAAGCTGCCCTGCTTATGTCTTCTGGTTGGAATCCCAGCATTAATTCACTCTCTAATCTATTTATTTGCAGGAAATTCCTGAAAGTGTCTACTATGTCTGTGACTCTTCCACTAGCTACTTCTTCCATGAATTCAAGGCACAACCCTGTTTTTCTGTTGCTCAGCTTAAGTATGCTCATCTTACTCGGGGGGTTATTGGACAGTTTAAAAAGTTTTTGCCATTTATAGTTTAAATACAAACATTTTAAAATATTAGAATAATTCAGCTTCTATATGAAAATAAATATCCTCTTGCTGCTAATCATCTTACTAGCAACTCCTGTAGCTTATGCAGCAGAAGGCAGCATGACTCTGCTGGCTGCAAGTGCTGGCGATGACTCAGTTGGAAGCACAGCTGACCTGAAGTTTGAGCTTGTTGCAGGCAAGGGCCGTGTTTTCATAGACACGTTTCCATTGACAAAGATGGATACACAGATATCTACGCGGTTTGCAAAGGAGATTGCATGCAGCTTTCTTAATACTAACTGCGGCAGTTATGATTTTATCTATACTATCCGGTCTCATGCCTCAATCTTAGGCGGGCCAAGTGCAAGCGCAGCAATCACAGTGCTTACAATAAGCTTGCTTGAGGACCTTGAGCTTGATGAGAAAACAGCAATCACAGGCACAATCAATTCAGGTGGCTTAATAGGCCCTGTAGGTGGCCTTACTGGGAAAATAGAAGCAGCTTCAAGAGCTAACCTGACAACTGTGCTAATACCTGATGGTGAGAGAATGTTCAAAGAAGATAATGAGACAATTGACCTTGTTGAATATGGGTTAGAACGTGGTGTTGATGTCTATGAGGTTTCAACACTTGAGGAAGCATTATTTCATTTCACTGGAAAATCATTTGAGCTTGAGCTTGGGAACTTGACAGTAAATCCAATGTACAATGAAACAATGAATGATATAGCAAACATGCTGTGCGGGAGAAGCCGTAAGCTCATGTCAGGTATTGGATTGATTGAGGATAGTTCTACACTTGACGATGCTGTGAATCTTACAAGAAAGGCCAAGAAGGCGATGGAAGAGGGGAAATTCTATTCAGCTGCCTCATTCTGTTATGGTGCAAATGTCAAGTTGAGATATCTTGAGTTGTTGAATCAAAACCTTAATGAGAAACAGATAAGGGAACTGGTATTCTCGACAAGGGTTACCGTGTTTGAGTTTAATGAACAGCTTGATAACAGGACAGTTGAGACAATAAATGACCTTCAGACAAACATGATTGTGAAAGAGCGTCTTAAGGATGCAAAAAATAACCTGGATGATTCAATTGACATGCTGAATGATGATGAGCTTGATGAGGCAATCTATAAGCTGGCAAGCGCGGTTGAGAGGCATTTTTCTGCCCAGAGCTGGAGCAAATTCTTTGACAAGGGCAGTGAGAAATATGATGTTAACATTGAGAGCCTTGAGCATTCATGTATCAGTAAGATATCTGAGGCTTCTGAACGCATCGAGTATGTGAAGCTTTTTGCTCCCAGTGCCCTTAAATCAACAAGTGAGGAGTTGGACTATGCACACATTGATAAGAATAAAGGGGACTATGACCTGTGTTTGTTCAAGGCAAGTAAGGCAAAGGCAGAAGCTGACCTTATTATTGGTGTAATTGGCGTGCTTGAGAACCAGACTGAGGCGCTGATTGATAAGAAGCTGGCCTTGGTTGAAGATACTATAATTAAACAGGACATGAAAGGAATTTTCCCTATCATGGGCTTTAGTTATTACGAATATGCCCAGAGCTTAAAAGATAATGACTATGGCTCTTCACTATTATATGCAGAATATGCGCTGGAATTATCTAACCTGGATATATACTTTAAGGTAAAGAATGATTCGGTAAAAGAAACACCAGTTGTATTTGAAAACGAAACCATTTATTTTATTGCTGGGCTTGTGCTTGGCGTTCTGATAACACTTGCTGTAACTTCTGTTATTGTCGGGAAAAAAAAGAAAAGACGTAAAAAGGGAATAAATAGGCAATGATTAAAACCCTGGGAAGGTCCCGGTTAAGGAACCTTCCTGGGAAAAAAGAGGTGATCGTTAAGTTTAGTATCTATAAACCCCCAATCTCTACTATTGAGTGGTATTACTCATATTTAAACTTTTCGGTTCTTGAGGATTCCTAAGTGGTAACGAAAACAAAAGATTCTTATATCCCTTATTATCTTAGGTTATGAAATGAAACGAGAATTTTCTACAGGGCGTGTTGGAATTGAAAAGATAATAGAAAAAGGTGAATTAGTGGAAACAAGATTTTATCTAGAACCTGAAGCTCAAAGGAAGCTTATTTTTCAGATCCCTGAATCAGAGAATAAATCTGATGGTACTTACAAAGTATATTTCTTTTTTCAGCCAGTCAGCGCAATTGGTATTATGAAGGAACTATTCAAATTGCAGACCGATATTATTTATTCCCCTAATCTTAAGCTAGGTGAAAAGTCAACCCTGCTTTATGATGTTTATACAACTATTAATACAGCATTAATATGCATGCGAGACCTGTCATTTGATCATGAGGGTAAGAGAAAGGTTACATACCACTAATTCTCAGCGCAGTTGTCCCACATGAACCAGAACCATTTCTTGTAAGATTCGCAGAGGAGATGTGTAGCTTGTTGATCATATACACAAGAAATAAATACTCTTTTTCTTTTCTTTCTTTTATGAAGCGCATGTTGGTTATTATCTTATTGGTGCTTGTTTTGGCAGCTGGCTGTGCTCCAGTTCAACAGCAGGAGCAAGGCATGGTTTCTGTTTACTTCTGCCCGCAGGATGACTGCGAAGCTGTTTTTGTTGATTTTATTGACTCTGCTGAGGACTCGCTTTATTGTGCATTGTATGATGTTACCCTGGACAGCGTGATTTCAAAGCTCAGGGAAAAAACTAGCGAGGTTGATGTCAAGCTTGTTGTTGATGACAGGAACTATGGAGATGTAATTGGCCTGGGAATTGCAAAAGCAGATAATTCCTCAGCCTTAATGCACAACAAATTCTGCATTGTGGACAATAAGAAGGTACTTACTGGTTCATATAATCCAACTTCCCATAAAAACCATGACAACATTGTGATAATTAATTCCCAATTAGCTGCAGCAGCTTACCTTTCAGAGTTTGGAGAGCTGTGGAATGGTATGTTTGGTGACGGTGAGTTGTCTGTTGGATTTGCAGGCACTGTTCAGCCATGGTTCTGCCCTGAAGATAACTGCGCAGATAAGCTAAAACAGCAGATTATAGGTGCACAAGACTCAATCTATTTCATGACCTTCTCTTTCACAGACAATGATGTTGCAAATGAGCTTATAATCAGGCACATGGATGGTGTTGCAGTCAACGGCATGTTTGAAAATAGCCAGATAAGCCAGTATTCTGTATATGACCTATTGAAATTCCAGGAGTTTAATGTAACCTTATTTAACGGCAGCGGCTTCCTGCACCACAAGGTCTTTATCATAGATGGGAAAACAGTAATCACAGGCAGTTATAACCCCACAAAGTCAGGCAACACAAGGAATGATGAGAACATGCTGATAATCTATGATGAAAATATGGCGCAGCTGTTTCTTGATGAGTTTGGTAAAGTTGCGAAAACATAGTCACTTCGTTCGTAGCTTTTATTTTTTTGCTTCGCAAAAAAAATCAAAAACTTAATAAACCCAAGAACGCGTTATTCTAAAAAAGAGGTGTTATATTGGATGCATTGGTTATTTTGACAGGACTTGCACTTATTTTTCTTCTTGGGTTAATATGTACCTGGCTCTCAGACAAGCTTAATATTTCAAATATACTTTTTTTAATGATTGTGGGAATCATAATCGGCCAAATACCATACAAGGGAAGATATCTCATTGAACTGCCTGAACTTTTCCTGACAAGCCTCAGCATTCTTGCACTTGTGATGATTGTTTTTGACAGCACATCCAGGTTCAACCTCAGGGAGTTTGACTCTTTATCTGCCAGCGCACTTAAGCTTTCACTGATTCTCATTTTATTGAATATTCTTTTGCTCTCTTCAGCTGCCTATTTTCTTTTTGGCATGAATACTTTTTTCTTTGCATTGATTTTTAGCGTGATTGTTGCAGGAACAGACCCTGCTGCTGTGCTGGTGATGTTTCAGGGCAAATTTCATAAGGTTGCGGAGTTGCTCAAGGTTGAGAGCCTTATCAATACGCCGCTGATTGTAATACTCCCTTTTCTTATCCTAGAACTCCAGAGCAGCATAAAGATTTCACCTGATGTCTTAACCACAATAATTAATCAGATATCTCCTTTTGTCTCAAAGTTTGTGGTTGGAATCGGCGCAGGGGTTCTTGTTGGGATTATTATCTTTAAATTAATGAGAAGGGGTTATGACGAGCATCTGAGCCCGCTGACCCTGATAGCAGCAGCATTGCTGACTTACATACTGGCAGAAAACCTGCAGGGAAGCGGAGTTCTTGCAGTAACCACTCTTGGCCTGTTTTTTGGTAATGTGTATATGGTGGGCAAGAAAAAGCTTACTGAATTCTCTTCAACCTTTTCAAATGCACTGGAAATAATTGTCTTTGTGATGGTTGGCCTTATTATCAAGCTACCATTCTCTTATGTATTCTTTTTAAAATCTATTTTATTGTTCTTTATCTATCTCATAATCAGGTATTTTTCTATTGAGATTACTTTCCACAACAGGTTTAAGCTAAAAGAGAAAATATTCATGACTTTGACAGGCTCAAAAGGAATTGCAGTTGCAGTACTTGTATTTATCCTGGCAGGTTATGCTCTACCTGGAATGAAGGTCATTCTTGACCTTATTCTTGTGTTCTTGCTATATAGCATTTTTGTATCCACAATAACAGTTAAATTTTCAAAATATTTTTTAACTTTAAGGGAATCTAAAACAAAATGACTGAAATCCTTGTTGGCACTGCTGGCAATATCCTGGGTAATCTTCAGGATTCAATTAAAGAGCTGCCGCACCAGGGCCTGAAGGTAATGGAGGTTGAGTTTGTCCGCAACATTTACCTGTCTAATGCCCAAGCAAGAGAAGCAGGAGAGCTTGCAAAAAAGCTTGGAATAAAACTTTCAATACACTGCCCGTATTTCATTAATCTTGCATCAAAGGAAAAAGTAAAGATTGAGGCTTCAAAAAAGCGTATCTTTGACAGCTGCGAGCGCGGACACCATCTTGGTGCAAAGCACATTGTATTTCATCCTGCGTTTTACCAGGGCAGAGAGCCAAAAATAGTGTATGAGATGGTAAAAGAAGCTATGCTTGATGTAATGGATTTTGTGAAGCAGAAAAAATGGAATGTTCTTTTATCACCTGAGACAACTGGCAAGGTATCTTCATTTGGAACAGAGGATGAACTGCTGCAGCTAATGGATGATACTGGCTGCTCAGTGTGCATTGATTTTGCGCATATCTGGGCACGAAACCAGGGCAAGATTGATTATGGGGCTGTATTGGACAAGTTCAGGAAGCTCAAGCACATCCATTGCCATTTCTCAGGCATTGAATTTGGACCAAAAGGGGAGAGAAGGCACATTCCTATTGGGAATCACCCACCATTCAAGCCCCTTGTTGAGGAACTGCTGAAAAAAAAGCAGAATGCAACCTTTATCTGCGAAGCAATTGACCCTCTCCAGGACGCATTAAAGATGAAAAAGATTATTGAGCAGGTTCAGGGCAAACCTTTATAAACCCTCATTTCTTCTTTTCTATCGATGAAAACAATAATACTAGATACAAATTTCCTGATGATGCCTGCCTCGCTTGGAGTAGACATATTTTCAGAGATTGACCGTATCTGCGACTTTAGCTATGAGCTGTGCGTTGTGGACAAGACCCTCTCAGAGCTTGAGAATATAAGGGAAGAACAGCCAGGAAAGCATAAAATGGCTGCTAAGCTTGGTTTACGACTGATAAAAGCAAAAGCTTTAAAAATAATCACCACACCCCAAGATAAAAGCGTTGACCAGCTTATTATTAATATGGTCAATAGCCGGGATTATATTGTGGCTACAAATGATGGTGGCCTTAAAAGAAGGCTGAAGGCAAAGAAAATCCCTTTAATTTTGTTGAGACAGAAAAAATATCTAAGCTTAGGTGAATAAAAAAATGTTTTTCAAGGTAAAGGTAAGCGACCATATCCGGGTACCACCAAATATGTTTAATTTGGCAGTTGAAGAGGCTATTGTGAAGAGAATCAAGGTAAAGTATGATGGCTACATCTCAAAAGATCTTGGAATGGTTATTGATGTTGCCAACATCAGTGAAGTCAAGCAGGGAGTTATTATACCTGGTGATGGAGCATCACATTATGAGACTTCATTTGAGCTCCTGTGCTTTAAGCCAGAGCTGCAGGAGGTTGTGCTGGGAAAAATTAAGGATATTGTTGATTTTGGCGCATTTATTAGTGTTGGTCCAGCAGAAGGGATGATTCACGTATCGCAAACAATGGATGATTTTGTGTCCTTTAGCAAGGAGAAAGTGCTTGTTGGAAAAGAGACCAAAAGAATCCTTAAGGTCACTGACCTGTGCAAGGCGAGGGTTATTGCCGTCTCCTATAAGGATGTTGCAAATCCAAAGCTTGGTTTGACAATGAGGCAGAACCAACTGGGGAAGCTGGACTGGCTGGATGAAGAATCTGAAGAGAAGAAGGCTAAAGCAACGCCAAAGGCAAAGAAAGAAGAGAAGAAAGGAAAGAAAGAGAAGAAAGGAAAGAAAGAGAAGAAAAAATGAGCAGGAAAAAGGTTTGCAAGACATGTAAGATATTTGTTGAGGGAAACGAGTGTCCCCTGTGTAAGGGTAAACAATTCTCTGTAAACTGGCAGGGAAGGGTACATTTTCTTGACGCTAACAAGTCAGGGATTGCAAAGAAGATTAATATAAAATCAAAGGGAGAGTATGCAATTAAGTGCAGATAATTCTGAAAATGGCATTAAAAATTACAAATAAAAACGAGAACCCAGTCTTTTCAAGGGATGAGATAACAGCAGAAATAGAGTTCACTGGTCCGATTCCAAGCAGAAAAGAGGTCAAGCAGCAGTTAGCAAAGCAGTTATCGGTTGAAGGTTCTCTTATTGTTATAACCAAGATAGAGCCAAAATATGGCAAGGGAAATGCGCTTGTTACTGTAAATGTCTACAAGGACAAAAAGATCATGGATGAGATTGAGCCAAAGTATTATCTTGACAGGGATGCTGGCATAAAGGGCGGAAAAAAGGCCGATAAGAAAGAAGAGAAAAAGCCAGAGACTAAGCCCGAAGAAAAAAAGGAAGCTGAGCCTGCTAAGGAACAAAAGAAAGAAGAAGCTAAGCCTAAGCCCAAAAAAGAAGAGAAGCCAGCTGAAGAGAAGAAAGAGGAAACACGAAAAGAGCAAAGCTCTTTTGTGTCCCAGAAACCAAAGGTTTCTGTGACAGCTGAGGAGAAAAAGGACTGATTTAAATGGGAAAACCTAAGAAGGGCAGGCAGAGAGATAAGAAAGCAAAAAAGCCACAGAAGCCAGTACAGCTCTGGAAGCTGTATGAGGCTAAAGATAGTTCAGTGAGCAGAAAGAACAAGTTCTGCCCAAAGTGCGGCGCAGGATTCTTCCTTGCAGCACACAAGAACAGGATAACCTGCGGCAACTGTGGCTACACTGAGTTTGCAAGCAAGGCTCCAAAAACAGACGACAAAAAAGAAAATAAGAAGCCTGAGCCCAAAAAAGAAGAGAAAAAACCAGCCAAGAAGGAAGTCAAGCCAGCTGAAGAGAAATAATTATATACTTCTTAATTGTTTTTTATTCTATGATTGAATATGTTGATGTTATAGATAAGGAAGATAATGTTATTGGTAAGGTTACCCGTGCAGAGATGAGAAAAAAGAATCTGCTTCACAGAGGTACAACTATCTATATATTTAATTCTAAAGGAGATATTCTGATTACAAAGAGGACAAAAATAAAGGATGTTTATCCTGGTTTGCTTGAGATTGGGCATGGCGGTGCTGTGTCATCTGGCGAATCATATGAACAGAATGCTTATCGTGAGATTAAAGAAGAAGTTGGCATTGAAGATGTTGAGCTGAAATACCACTACAGCTCTTCTGCAATTGACAATTTAATTAAATGTATGTTCAATGTTTACACCTGTATTTTTGATGGCAAAATCATAATGCAGGAAGAGGAGGTTGAGGATTATTTTTGGATTTCAATAGAAAAACTGAAAGAGATGATTGAAAAACAGTCTGAACAATTTACATCACAATCAATTGTTATGTTTAAGGAATACTTAAGAAAAGAGAATTAATTTTACTTTTTTTCTTCCTGTTCTTCTTCCTTAATCTTGCTCTGGAAAACTAGAAGGTCTTCTGTTGTTAGCTTCTTTCGCTTCTTAATCTTCTCTTCAACAGTTTCTTCAAGGTCCTTGAGCTGCTGATCCTTTTTATGTTTCTTTTCCTGCTTAATCTTAACCTTGTGCTTCTGCATCTCTTCATTAAGATTATTGTATTCCTCAAGCTCTGTTTTGAGCTGTGTATTAGTCTCAGAAAACTGCTTTTTGAAATCAAAGAACCTCTTATAGCACTCCTCTTCTTTTTTTCTCAACTCGTCTATTTCCTTGCTTTTTTCAAGAATTTCCTCATGCTTCTTCTGGGATTCGTCTGCAAGGGTCTGTACTTTCCTATGCACTTCATCTGCTTCTTTCTTCATGTTGTCAATCTCATCAGAGACCTTCTTAGCCTCTTCAAAGACCTTGCTCACAACCTTTGACTCTTCAAGCTGCTTCTTTTTACCCTTAATTTGCTTCATAAGTTGCTTTTCCTTGTCAAAAGAAAGTGCTTCTGTCTCAATCTTAAATTCCATGTCATCAATCTGCTTAAGAATAGAAGACGGGTCACCCTTAATGTTGTGCTTCTTGGCAATATCTTTTTTCTCTGAGTTAAGCTTTTTTACCTCAGAAATCTTCACCTTAATCTTGTCATTGAGCTCTTTTCTCTTCTTCTTGAGCGTCTTGACATCATTGGTGAACTTGTTGCGCTTATCCTTTGCCCATTTAATGAGATGTATCTTTTTTAGAATCTCTTCTTTGTAATTCTCTTTCTTCTCAAACCACTGCTCTTTCTGTGCGTTTGTGTCGTTGAGCTTCTGTCTTAATTCAGCCAGCTTTTTCTCTTTTAACCTTAGTTTAACAACTAGGTCTTTCTTCTCTTTTTCAGATAACATATCCCCTCACGTTTACTATAAAGGTTTATTAAAAACATTTTAAAGCCTTAACCGAACAGAGCGCCCAGTCCAGCAGCAGCCTGCTCCTGTGACTTTTTGTCATCTTCAGCAGCTTTTTTCTCGTCCTTTTTGCCTTCTGCTTTTTTCTCTCCACCTTCTGCAGGAGCTGCAGCAGCAGCTTGAGGAACAACAGCTGCTTTCTCAATAGCTTCGTCGATGTTAACGCCTTCAAGTGCACCAATAAGTGCCTTAACCCTAGCATCATCTACTTTGACGCCAGTTGCAGTCAAAACCTTCTTGACAGACTCTTCATCAACCTTCTGTCCAGCTTTATGCAATAACATTGCAGCATATACATATTCCATCTTAGTTTCCTCCTTCCTGTTTTTGTGAATCAGGAACTTTTTCTTCTTTCTTTACTTCATCTTTCGGAGCTTCTTTGACCTCTTCTTTAGCTTCAGGTTTTTGTTCAGCCTCTGGTTTTGCTTTTTCCTTTGGCTGTTCTTGTTTTTTCTCTTCTGCTTTCTCTGCTGGCTTCACTTCAGGCTTAGGTGCTTCCTTTTTTGTCAAGTCAATATTTGCTTCACCTGCCAGGCTTTTTGCCTGAGCCTCAGCCTTTGACAGCAGCAGCTCAGCAGTTGTATCACACATAATCTCCTGTTCAACTGCAAGGCCTTTTGCATCGTTGAATGCTTTTCCGAGCATAAGTTCGATTGAATCCTTTGTGGGATATCCTGTCTCAACTGCAAGGTTCAATGCCCAGGTTGCAGCGTTCTGTAAATCCTGCTTGAACTTATCTTCGTCAATGTCAAGTATATCCTTTGTGTAGATTACACCGTCTTCATAAACAGCAACAAGGTCCAGGCCAACCTCCATGGGCTCGATTCCAAGCCTTGTAAGCACGCTTGCAACATTTGCCTTAATCTCGTCACCTTCCTTAACCACTACAGCATCTTCCTTGATTGCGACCTTGCCGTTTTCAACGCCAGTCTTCAGACCGCAAGCGCCAAGCTCGCTGATAACAGGACCTGGTGAAAATTGTGTTGGTCCAGCATTTATGATAATATCTTTAGGAGCTGTCTGCCCTGCTTTTGCAGGAGCACTTGACTTGCTCTTCTTCAGTTTGCTATATAACTTGAATGGATTCTCTTTGGTGAATATCATAGCAGGCATTCCCTTGAGATACTCTTCAATCTTTTCAATACCTGGTTTATTCTTTTTTGCCTTCTCAATTGCAATCCTCATTAACCTGCGCTTTGACATCTTCATTACAACAGTGTCCCTTAGCGTGGCCCTCATTACTTGAAGCTGCGGAGATGGCATATTTTCCATGTTTATAGCTCCAACTATTGGATACTCTTTGATGAGCTTGGTAAACTCGTCCACTACTCTCGTCTTATACTCTACTATGTGTGCCATCTTATTGTAATTTTTCTGGCTTACCCATGGTAAGTTTCAGGAAAACAGACTTGATGTTCTGTTTCTCAGATGGTAAGCTGTGTATTAAGTGATTATAAATAGTTAAGACATTGTCTGCAACTTCTTCATCCTTCATCTCTTCGCTGCCTGCAACACAGTGGATGAGTTGTGTAGTCTTTGCAGAAAGCCTCACTGTATTCTGCAGCTTTTCTGCTAATACCTTTAGGTTAGTTTTTGGAGGCACAACACAGCCAACCTTTGGGTTTGGCATCTTGCCCCTTGGGCCCAGAACACGGCCAAATGCTGCTGCAACCTTTGGCATTACTGTTGCCTGCGCAATGAAATAATCATGCTCTTCAGCCAGCTTCTTAACTTTCTTTTTATCCTTTGCATATGCATCAAAGTCAGCTGCATCAATGACTGTCTTGCAGTTCTTTGAAGCCTCATCCTTGAGCTCTGGGCCAATTAATGCGCAGAGTCTTACCGGCTTTCCTTTTGAGAAATGAAGCTGTGCAAAGGTGTCTACCTGTTCCTCTGGCTTTTTGAGATTGAGGTTTTTCAGATTGATGATTAAATCATAAGTCTGCTTGAAGTTTCTCTTCTGAGAATTATCCTTAATCTTCTTGATTGCTTCTAATATTGTTTTTTTGTCCATTTTGACTCCACCCTACTATCCTACTGGATAGTTCACGGGAACATTGAATATAGAGGAAGGAATAATTAGGCATTTATAAATGTTACTAAAATGGGTTGTGTTGCGTTAAAGGGTGATTTACCCTAAAACCCTTATTTTGGTGCGTTGCGGGTGGTCTTTAAAAAAGACCGAAACACTTATTAACCAAGAAATTAAAGGTATTATTATGACTGCTAAATGGAAGATGACTTGTGAATA
>JAFCCF010000043.1 GCA_017610325.1 Candidatus Aminicenantota bacterium
CATCTCACTCTTTGGTTCAATTGCAGGTGCGGCGATTGGTTATTTTCAGGATGAAATCAGTACAGTTTTTGGCCTGGCCTCATACCAGATAGAGCAAAATATGGATCTAGAAAAAAGAAAGCAACAGCATATTAACAAGACTTTGCCTTTGCTTGAATAATTATTTCTTGCAGTTATGCATCCATCCAAGTGTTGCGAATATCACAATCAGCGGGAACCATGGGACTCTTAAGGTTAGCTGTCCAAATGCTGGCCAGATTGAACCAATAAACCATAGTGATGCCAGAATAATCACAATCCACTGATATGTTCCATTACAACATTTCTTTGCCATAATATTCACCTCTTAGTATGACTTAGCAAAATATACAACATGCTTTGCTAGCTTGTTGCATTTAATGCACTTTGCACCTTTTTTTATCTTCTCATCGAGAAGTATTATTCTTGAGGTTGCACCCTCAGTCTCAGACTTAATCAATTCCTCGCACTCAACCTCTGCGCAGAAGTTCACCTTAACAAGCTTCTTCTGCTTAATCTTTTCTTTGAAATCTTTGTAGTCTTTTACAGTTACCATACTTTCTTTCAATCTTGTCTTAGCCTTCGCAAACAAGCTCTTCTGCATATCCTTAAGCGTGGCATCAACCTTTTTCTTCAAATCCTTTGTCTTGACTATCTCCTTCTTTAGTGTGTCTCTTCTGACCATAATAACCTGGTCACTTTCAACATCCTTTGGACCGATTTCAATCCTCACTGGAATTCCCTTTAGCTCCCATTCATTGAATTTCCAGCCAGGGTTATACCCTTCCCTGTCATCAAGGAATGCCTCAAACTCTGACAGTTGCTTTTCAATCTCCTTTGCTTTCTTCATGACCTCTTTCTTGCTCTTTTCAAATATAATAGGGACAATAACTACCTTGTTTGGAGCTGCGTTTGGTGCAATAATCAGTCCTTTATCGTCGCCATGAGTCATGACCATAGAACCTATCATCCTCCAGCTGATTCCCCAGCTGTTCTGCCATGGAAGATGCTTTTTTTCATCCCTTCCTATATATGTTATGCCAAATGCCTTAGCAAAACCCTGGCCAAGATTATGCGATGTTCCAAGTTGCAGTGCTTTACCGTCTGGCATCATTGCCTCGATTGCAAATGTCTTTTTTGCGCCTGCAAATTTCTCCTTTTCTGTCTTCAGGCCAAGAATAACTGGCACTGCCAAAAGGTCTTCAGAAACAGCTCTGTAATCCTCAAGATAATTAAGCGTATCTTCCTCGCACTCTTCTTCAGTTTCATACACACAATGCCCTTCCTGCCATAGGAATTCCCTTGAGCGCAGGAATAGCTTACAATCCTGCACCTCCCATCTGCAGATATTACACCACTGGTTAATCTTTAGCGGCAAATCACGCCAGCTTCGTATCCATCGTGAGTAAAAATCATCGATTATTGTCTCAGATGTTGGCCTTATTGCAAATCTCTCACTGCTATCATCCTTGTTCTCTACCCACGCAACCTCAGGGTTAAATCCTTCTGCATGCTCCTTTTCCTTTTCAAAGAATTTTTCAGGTATGAACATTGGAAAATATGCATTTTTAACACCGCGCTTCTTAATTTTTGCATTAAAAAAATCCATTATGCTTTGCCATATATCATATCCATGCGGACGAAGCACCATGCAGCCCTTGATTGGCGCATAATCTGCAAGCTCTGCTTTGAGAACAACCTGCGAATACCATTCTGGCATATCATCTTCTTTCTTCACAGTTATGCCCATTGTTTTTGTGTTTTGCTTTGCCATAGTCTATTTGAGGTGATATTTAATATTTAAAAGCTTTGGTTATTAATGCCGAATAAAACAATCTGCTAACTGTCCCTAATAGGTAACATTTATATACTTTAAACAAAAATAATATATAAAAAAAGGGGTGTATTATGGATTGGAACTACTTTAAGTACAAGTTCTTGCTGAATAAGAAGCTGGTCCTGATGTACCTCCTGTTACTTCTGCTCATAGTGTTTCTGGTTTTTGTTATCGTTAAGATAAGTGCAGAGTTTGTGCCACCTACGCCAGTAACCAAAACAACAAAAACAGTAGCCACAACAACAGTAACATCCTCGGCACCAACAACCACAAAAGACCCGAGAATTAAGATGACATACTCCAGCTATGGCAGCGGAGAAGCATGCCAGAGAATAAATGACTGCACAGGCAAATACCACCCGCTTTGCAACGGCTTCTGGGTGTGTGAGAACAATAAATGTGTTTGGTACTGCTGGGGCTAGCTGCCAAGTAAATCAATTATGTCAGGCTCTGCACCAAAAGCTTCTTTTTTTATGTCATCTATGATAAAAAACATTTCCTTTGACTTTACCTTAAAGCGCTCCTCAAAATCTTCCATGAACTCATCCATCCCCTTAAGGTCCTTGAATACACATTCCATCATAAAGTCAAAGCCGCTATTAATCTTATAGAGTGAATTAACATTAGAGCATTTTAGCAGAAAATCTGCTGCTGAGTCTCTCACTTTTTTGTCCATCTTAATCATAATATTTGTCCTTACATTATAGCCAAGCTTTGAAAAGTCAACAAGGCAGGTGTATCTCTTTATTATATCATCCTCAAAACCTTTCATATTTTCATAGATGGTCGAGACCGGAATGTGAGTGTCCCTGCTCATCTTTGTCAGACTCATGCGTCCATCTTTCCTCAGGTTTGATATTATCTGCATTCCTTTTTTGTTTAGCATATTGTCTAGCCCCCTGTGTATTCCAAACTGAGAACTAATCTCACCTCTTTATTTTTTTAAGTACTTGGTAAAATCATACTTGAACTTTGGAAAGGTATACTCAACAAGCCCTCTAAGGCAGACAGGCTTGCCATTTTCATAGCCTGTAATCATGTTTCCATGCACACTACAGTTACCAACACCAAGACCTTTAAACTCCTTGAGCATCTCAAAAATCTGGGTTATATCAGCGCCGTCCTTTTCCAAATTGCTGTATTCTATTGGTATAACTCTTCTGGTTCCTGTTGATAACCTACTGGGAAATCTTTCCTTCTTTTTCCAAATTTGCTCTGGAATCATAATTAATGGAATTTTATAATACGCAGTAGCTCCTCTCTCTTCAATCCCACAACCTGTAGTTTTATCCACATTAGTGAACTCCAAAAACCTGGATGTTAGCACCATAAGAGCATCCACATCACTGACCTCTCCATCTCCACCAATTAGCCCATATTGCGGGTTGAATGGGGCTTCCACAGGATCATATATCTTGATACCGGCTTTCTCAATAGCATCTCTAATACCCATATGTTCTTTTTTAAATAACTTCTGTTCTTCGAAGCCAACACCAGTAAGTGGCAGAGCACAGTAACAATAATTTGTTCTCTCAAACTGGCTTAAATGCTTTATGTCTGAAGCTAGTAATTGGAGGGGTTCATAATCAGGATATTTGGAGATTAATTCATTGATTGTCTTTAGGGAGAAATCATCAACATATAGTTCTTTCAGTATCTTTTGTTCCCTTTGCTTTGGATTAAGTTTTTCTTCAAGAATTTTACATCTCATAGTTAGATGGTAGGGTAAATAAATATATAAACGTTTCCTACAAAAAAACGTTTAAATGTATGTAAATCCAAAAGATTAATATATGTGTTGAGTATTAATCCCATTATGCAGGAACTATATTCAACCTTAAAGAACGCCTTTAACTTAGGAGACAAGCATATTCTTATCCTAAAAGTTCTAAAGGACGAAAAGCTTGACGCAAAGGAAATATCAAAAAAAACAGAGATTCCTTATGGCAGGATTTACAATTACCTTAATGAGCTATTGCACTTTAAACTGGTTGAGAAAACCACAAAAAAACCCTCCTTATACTTTATTTCTAACCTCAATGAGAATGTGGTTAGTTTTATGAGGGGTAAGATAGGGGAACAGTTGAAAGCTCAGTCTGAGATTATGCACCTGCTTAGCACATTTGGTGGAGGGGGTCATGTTGGGCTAATTGATAATTCAGAGCAGTTCACAGACAATCACATTAACATGATAACAGAATCACATGTATTCCATATGATGAGTGTGCATGACTCATTCCCTTATATCATATACCCTGAGAAATTTGAGGATTTTTTCAAGCTCAGGCAGATGATTACCAAGCACAGAGCCACAATCACAGACGCAGACCTTGACACAACACTCCTTATGTATAGGACATATCTTGACGCCCTTAAGAAAGGAAAAAAACTGATAGTTATATTTGAGAAAGCATCATTTGACATGCACATGAAACTCATAAAGTCAAAGCTGGGTGCGAAATTCCTTAAGAAAATGCTGGCAGGGGCTATTGAAAGGCTGGTCAAATACCAGGTAGATGTGTATGTTACAGATGAATATACCACAATGCAGATGGACCTTAGTGAAACCAGGGTTGTGCTATGCCTCAGATATCTTGGTACAGTAAATGGAATTTCTATTTTTGACAGCAATGTGACTAAGTTTTTTAATCATGTATTTGAGCAGAAAATCAAAGAATCGCAACCAGTGCTTCCACTTCTCAAAAAATTGTACAAAGAATTATGATTTCTTCCTGGGTTTCTTTTTAACAGAGCTCTTAACCTGCCTGATAATTTTCTCAGTCTCTTTTATCGGTTCATCTTCTTCGACCACAATTGCCTCTTTCTCTTCTTCCTCTTCTTCCTCCTTTTCCTCTTCATGCTCCTGTTTGAGCTCATTCACCATGTCATCAGTTTCCTGCTTTATGTCTGGCTCTGGCTCTGGCTCTGGCACTTTGCTTGGCTGCACTTTTCTTATGACATGCATTTGCTTTGGCTCCTCGCTGTGCACGCCAAATAAAAAGATTACAATACCAAGAACAATCACCATTAAAAGAATAAGCTTTGTCATGAGTGACTGACTATTGAGATGTGCGATAAGATATCCAATTGCACCAACTAAGAATATAACCAAGCCCCCAAATACTGTTTTTGTCTCCATGTTCAATTTAATTATATATCAGATATATAAAATTTGCCTTTGATGCATCTTATTATCCCTTATTTAGGACAAAAACCATTAGAAAACTTTATATATCAAGCCTGTTTAAGAAAAACGCATGGAAGATATTCACATAACAATCAAGCCAAAGAGCTTTGAAAGGATTGGTTTTATCTTCATAATCCTTGTTCTGGTAATATTGTTATTGGTACAGACATTCAGCAGCTGCGACTCAGGAGATGGAACTGCTAAGAAAACAACTACAACAGCCGGAGAGACAACCACAACTGTTGCTGGAGAGACAACCACAACTGTAGAGGGTGCGACAACAACACTGGCAGCAGGAGCAACAACAACAGCAGCACCCACAACAACCACTACAACAATTGCAACAACAACTGAACTTTCAGAAGCACTTACTGTAGATATCACTGATTTAAATGTTGAAGAAATTGATGATAACTTTGGGAGGATAGTATCTATTAGTTTTAGGATTACTAGCACATATTATACAGATGTTGATTTACAGGCAGACTTTTATCTTTATGATAAAGACGACACAGATTCAACAGCTAGGGATTTCCCTGTGAAAAAAGACGTAATATTTCCAACTATTCACTCCGGTGCAATTGAGATTTTTTCCAGGGATCTGAATGAAAATTTCAATGGGATTGACAATGAGCAGACACTGAAAATCAAGATAATGCCCAGGTTTGAGGATAATGTGATTAAGACAGTCACGCATAAGTTCACTGTTTAAACCATAAAACTTAAAAATACCTGCTGATTCTGTTGTTTTTATGACAGCGCCTATTAGAAGCCCGATTTGTACGATGGTTGGCCATGTTGACCATGGCAAGACAAGCATCTTAGATTCTATTAGAAAGAGCACTGTGGTTTCAAAAGAAGCAGGTGCCATCACACAGGCAATCGGCGCCTCAATTGTGCCGCTTGAGATAGTAAAGGAAATCTGTGGGGAGCTTTTAGAGGCATTAAAACTTAAATTTACTATTCCTGGTCTGCTGTTTATAGATACACCAGGGCATGCTGCATTTACTAATCTTAGAAAAAGAGGCGGTAACCTTGCTGACATTGCTGTGCTTGTGATTAATATCAAGGAAGGAATCAAGCCCCAGACTATTGAGGCTATAGAAATCCTGAAATCATACAAAACCCCATTTATTATAGCTGCAAACAAGGTAGACCTGCTGTCTGGCTGGCAGTCAAGCAAAGAGCCTATTCTTACAAATATCTCAAAACAGAACGAGCAGGTGCAGAAAGAGCTTGACAAAAAATTATATGGCCTGGTTGGAGAGGTCTTTGACAAGTTTGAGCTTAATGCAGAGAGGTTTGATAGGGTTGATGATTTCACAAAGCAGATTGCAATTGTTCCCTGCTCTGCAAAAACCAAGGAAGGCATCCCAGAACTGCTCATGGTGATAACTGGGCTGGCACAGAAATATCTCGAGAAATGCCTTGAGTGCAATGTTGCTGGTTCAGCAAAAGGAATTGTGCTTGAGGTCAAGGAAGAGAAGGGGCTTGGAACAACTGTTGACGTGATTGTGCAT
>JAFCCF010000044.1 GCA_017610325.1 Candidatus Aminicenantota bacterium
GAAGTCAATGCCATATCCTGGAAGAGCTTTTGTTCTAGGCAAGACAAGGGATGAAGAATCTGTAGTAGCTATATATATTCTAACTGGCCGAAGCCCATCAAGCCAGGCAAGAATCCTTGTTGAGAATGACGGCAAGATATCTACTAGTCCTACTGAGGAACTGTCAGAGGAAAAGAAAAAGCTGCTGGTTTATGATGCAATAATCCCTGATGATAAATATCTTGTAATCAGCAATGGAGTTCAAACTAATGAGGTGCATTATGCTACTCATCCGATGATGCACGCCCCTAAGGTAAAGAACCTATCCAAACTACTCGAGAGAGCAATGGAATATCCAAAAATAGTTGATGGTGTTGACATTAAATCATATGAGCCTGATTCACTGAAAACCCCAAGGATAACAGGTATGGTTAATCAATTTGAAAGCGCATTCCACATCTCTCGTTGTGTTGATGGCGAACTTGAGAAAAAGACGCATGGATATCATCTAGCTCTTCCTGGAGTGGGTTTTATGATAGCAACATATAATGGTGACAAGGAAAACCCACAGTCCTGGATGGACCCTGCAAAGACAGTTCTGCTTACTGGCAACAAACCAAAGGAAATTGCAGAACTGGTCTGGAATGAGGGCTTAGATGAAAGTACCAGAGTCAGTGTTGCAGTGATGAACATGAACATGTTTGACCATAAGAAAGACCCTTATATAATAAACAGGCACCAAGCCTGATTCTTTTCTTTTTTAGCAACTTTTATAAAGTAAAGATATCCTCTTTAGGAATAGCCCCGCGTAGCTCAATGGCAGAGCGTTCGGCTGTGTGACTTTGTCTATTGACTCAGTCAGGCCAAAGATGCGCTCTAAGACTGCATGCAATGTGCACAGGATGAAAGAGGGCCAGCCAATACCGAAAGGTTGCCGGTTCAACTCTGGTCGCGGGGACTTTTTTTTCTCTATGAAAAGGAAAACCGCAATATTTATATAGACAAGTATATTTCCTCGTCTGATTTGGTGGGGTAGCTACCTTTGCGTCGTATAACCGTCTTTAGAATAATATTATAGTAAACTTTATAAAGTGCAAGAAAACAATGAGGTCATGGCAAAACAATCCTTCTTATTCCGATTCTAGTCAGATTTATGCTGTTTTGGAGTAAAAGAGGGTGTTTCGCTGGTTAAATACACAATAATGCCCTGGTAGTGTAGTTCGGCACTGGAAAAAAGCGCTAAGGCTTTCTTCCTGCGAAAACTATCATGAAGCCCTGTCGAAACACACATTGCAGAAAGGCTTCGACTCGGGTTCAAAAAAGTCAAAGACTTTGAAAGTCCCGGCCAGGGCGTTTTTGCTTTGGGCCGGTAGCTTAGCCTGGTAGAGCACTTGACTTTTAATCAAGTGGTCGCGAGTTCGAAAAATTGTTCGAGAGTCTCGTTCGGCCCATGCATAATCCTAAAAAAAATGGCAAAGAAGGCATCACCAACAGGAGTTTACCAGGAACATGACTTGGTTCCAAAGCACGTTAAGCTTAGTGAGAAGGAAAAGAAAGAGCTTCTTGAAAGTTATAAGATAACTATTGTACAGCTTCCAAAAATACATGAGGGTGACCCAGCGATTGCTAAGCTTAATGCTAAACCAGGTGATGTCATAAAGATAATTAGGCTGAGTGCAACTTCAAAAGAAAGTATTTTTTACAGAGGTGTCATAAGTGCTTAAGGGAAAAGAGATTCTTATTAAAAAGTATTTTGAGGAAAAATCACTTGTAGCTTCAAGCATAGAGTCTTTCAACAACTTTATAGATGTTGAACTACAGAAAATAATTGAAGAGAACAAGAACATTGAACCCACAATTATTCCGCATAATATTGATGAGTTTAAGATAAGGTTTGACAAAATATGGACAACAAAGCCGGAAATTACAGAAGCAGATGGAAGCAAGAGGTTGGTGTACCCTATTGAGGCAAGGCTGAGAAAGCTGAGCTACTCAGCTCCTACTTTCATTGAAGTTAGTGCACACATTAACGGCATTCAAAGAGAGTCATTCACAACACAGGTTGGAAACATACCAATGATGCTTCGCTCAAAGAACTGCCATCTTAACAATCTAAGCAGGGAAAAGCTGATTGAGCACGGTGAAGACCCCGACGACCCAGGTGGTTATTTTATTGTGAACGGCACTGAGAGGGTCTTAATTCATATAGAAGATCTAACTCCAAATAGAATGCTTGTTAGTAAGAACTCGGTTGGTCCAAGCAAGTTTATTGGCAAGCTGTTCTCTGAACACGGTTCATACAAAATCCCCCATTCCATTGAGAAACTCAAGGATGGCTTGTTCTATATTTCTTTCACACGCGTCAAACGAATCCCAATCGTTGTTATCATCAAGTGCCTCGGCCTGCTTAAAGATGAGGAAATAATGAGGTTCATCAGCAGCGACAAGAAAGACGATGAGGTTTACATCAACCTATTTGAGTTTGTTGATGTCAAGTCTGAGGACGAAGCCCTTGACATAGTTGCAAAGAAGATTGGAATCACGCAATCAAAGGAAATTAGAGTAGAAAGGATGAGGGAAATCCTTGATAAATACCTGCTTCCGCACCTTGGTATAAGGAGAGAAGATAGGATATTCAAGGCATATAATTTATGTAAGATACTCAAAAAGTACATCGCTGTTTCCAGCGGAGAGATGGGCATTGATGACAAGGACCATTACATGAACAAGACACTTAAGCTGCCAGGGGATTTACTGGCTGACCTTTTCAGAGTTAATATCAAGGTTCTTATTGGTGACCTGCTCTACAATTTCCAGAGAATTGTGAAGAGGGGCAAGTTTCCGTCAATAAAAGTAGTTATAAGGGACAAGCTACTGACACAGAGAATATACAGTTCAATGGCAACCGGCAACTGGGTTGGCGGAAGGAAAGGGATAAGCCAGAGAATACAGCGCCTGAATTTCATTGAGACAATGTCACACCTTCAGAGGGTTGTCTCACCACTGTCCTCTGAGCAGGAGAATTTTGAGGCAAGAGAATTGCACAGCACCCATCTTGGAAGGTTGTGCCCACTCGAGACACCAGAGGGAACAAACATTGGTCTGAGAAAAAACCTATCACTCTTAGCAAGCATCACAAAAGAAGCAGATGCGGAAGAGACATTAAAATCACTAAAAGACCTTGGATTAAAAACAATAAGGTGAACAAATGGCAGAAGTATATTTTGAGGGAAAGTATGAAGGAGATGTTGATAATCCAAATGAATTTTCACATAGGATAATTGAGGAAAGAAGAAAGGGCAAGCTCTCAAACGAGGTTAATGTTTATCATAATAAAACATATGATACAGTGAATGTGCTTACCGCAAAGGGAAGGTGCAGAAGGCCTTTGATTATAGTCAAGGATGGCAGACCACTTCTAACTGAAAAACACATACAGCAGCTTGAGAAAGATGAGATTACCTGGACTGACCTTATTACACAGGGAGTTATTGAATACCTTGATGCTTCTGAGGAGGAGAATGCGTATGTATCATTCTATGAAGAAGACCTGACTGCGCAGCACACTCACCTTGAGATAAGCCCCCTAAGTATGACTGGCTTATGCACATCATATGTTCCTTTTGCTAATTTTTCACAAAGTGCAAGAGTTGCTTTTGGAAGCAAGAATCAGAAGCAGGCTCTTGGTCTTTACACTGCTAACTTTGCAGTCAGGATGGACATGGATACTAATGTGCTGCATACACCACAGGTACCTATTGTACAGTCAATAACGCACAAAATCTCTGAGTATGAGAAGCATCCAAGCGGTCAGAATCTTGTGGTAGCTGTTATGAGCTATAAAGGTTACAATATGGAAGACGCTGTTGTGATTAACGCAAGCTCAGTGGATAGGGGCTTGGGCAGATCAACATATTACAGGCCTGCAATCTCAGAGGAGCTAAGATACAGCGGCGGACTAACTGACACAATCTGCATACCTGATAAAGATGTCAAAGGCTTTAAGTCTGAGCATGATTACAGAAATCTTGAGCAAGATGGAATTATATTTATTGAAGCAAAGGTTAATGAGGAAGATGTTGTTATTGGAAAGACAAGCCCCCCAAGATTCCTAAGCAGCCTTGATGAGTACAACCTTGCATCAGCAAGTAGAAGGGAAAGTTCAGTCTCATTAAGGCATGGAGAAAAGGGCATAATTGACTTTGTTGTGCTCACCGAGAATGAGGAAGGCAACAAGCTTATTCAGGTAAGAATCAGGGACCAAAGAATACCTGAGATAGGAGACAAGTTTACCTCACGACACGGCCAGAAAGGTGTTGCGGGCCTTATTGTTCCGCAAACTGATTTGCCTTTTTCTGCTTCGGGGATTGTTCCCGACCTTTTATTTTCTCCGCATGGAATTCCTTCCAGAATGACAATCTCACATCTCATTGAGCTTGTCGGCGGAAAAGTAGGTGCTCTCGGCGCAAGGTTTGTCGACGGCACAACATTCAGCTCAGAAAAAGAGGAAGACCTGAGAAAACAGCTGCTAGAGTTTGGTTTTCGGGAGAATGGGACCGAGACCATGTATGATGGAATCACAGGAAAGCAGTTCCAGGCAAAGATTTACATTGGAAACATGTACTATCTCAAGCTTAAGCACATGGTTGCAAACAAAATACACAGCAGGGCAAGAGGTCCAATTCAGCTTTTAACAAGACAACCAACTGAAGGCCGGGCAAAGGAGGGAGGACTTAGGCTGGGAGAGATGGAGAAGGATACTTTTGTGGCACACGGTGCAGCTCTGCTGTTGAAGGAGAGGTTTGACTCTGACAAGACAGTTGTGCCTTTGTGCGAGAACTGCGGCCTAATTGCAGTTTATGATGAGTTCAGGAACAGAGCATACTGTCCGGTGTGCGGCGAGAATGTTGAGATTAGCAACATTGAGATTAGTTATGCTTTCAAGCTGTTGCTGGACGAGTTCAAGAGTCTGTTCATATATCCCAGATTAGGACTTAAGAATAAATATTAATACCATGGCAAATAAAACAGAGAAAAAAGCAGAACCTGAGAAGAAGGAAGCTAAGAAAGATACTGAGAAGGTTAAGCCAAAGGAAACACCAAAAAAAGAAGAGACACCAGTAAAAGAAGAAAAGAAAGAAACAGCAGAGAAAACAGAAGACACGCCTGAGGAAGAGACACCATCAATTCCTGAGTTTGACATGGACAGGATTGAAGAAGAGATGTATGTGCACAAAGAGGTTGCCAGTGTTACATTTGGAATGCTTTCACCAAAAATGGTTAAGAAGATGGCTTCCACTAAGATAGTCACGCCTGAGCTCTATGACAAGGAAGGTTATCCTGTTGACGGCGGACTAATGGATATCAGGCTTGGTGTTATTGATCCTGGCTTGAAGTGCAAGACATGCGGAAGCAAGCTTAAGGAATGCGTTGGCCATTTTGGATATATCGAGCTTGCAAGGCCAATAATCCATGTGAAGTTTGCAAGAACCATGCTGAATATACTGAAATGCACCTGCAGGGAGTGCAGTAAGATACTTATTCCTCAGAACAGGATTGAAAAGTATAAGGAACTTCTTGCTGAAGTTGAAGCAGAGAAAGGCCTAACTGCCAGAAGAAGTAAGATTAAGGATATTATTACCAAACTCAAGACAGTTAATAAATGCCCATATTGCAAGTCAAGGCAACACAAGATAACTTTTGAGGCACCAACCACCTTTATTGAGAATGAAAAAAGGATATCTCCTATTGATATCAGGGCAAGGCTTGAAAAGATAACTGATGATGATGTTGAAGTCTTTGGCTTGAACCCCGATTTTGCAAGGCCAGAATGGATGGTACTCACTGTGCTGCCAATCCCGCCGGTGACTATAAGACCATCACTGACCCTTGAATCTGGCGAGAGAAGCGAGGATGACCTGACCCACAAGCTTGGAGATATTGTCAGGATTAACCAGCGTCTCTTCGAGAATATTAATGCAGGGGCTCCTGAGATTATCATTGAAGACCTTTGGGACCTGCTTCAATATCATGTTACCACATTCTTTGACAACAACATCAGCCAGCTGCCGCCTGCAAGACACCGAAGCGGCCAGCCATTGAAAACTGTTACAGAGAGAATCAAAAGCAAGGAAGGAAGAATCAGGCATAACCTTGCTGGCAAGAGGACTAATTTCTCAGCAAGAACAGTTATTTCGCCTGACCCTAAGCTAGAGCTAAACGAGGTTGGGGTTCCTGAAATCGTTGCAATGAAGCTAAGTGTTCCAGAGAAAGTCAACGAGTGGAACATTGAATATCTAAAAAAGTTCGTTGAAAACGGTCCAAAGAAATATGTAGGTGCTAATTATATCATGAGACCTGACGGCAAGAAGAAGAAGATAACAGACGAGACCAAGGAACAGATACTTGAAGAGCTCAGACCAGGATACGCAGTTGAACGACACCTTATAGATGGTGATATTGCAATATTTAACAGACAGCCTTCATTGCACAGGATGAGCATGATGTGCCATAGGGTAAAGGTGC
>JAFCCF010000096.1 GCA_017610325.1 Candidatus Aminicenantota bacterium
TTGTAACGCATCTGCCTTCAGGGTATCCCACAGCTCTCGGAGCTGAAAGGTCATAATAATAACCTGCCTGCACATCGCCTGCTTCGCTTATATAAAAAGTATCATTCTCTATGAAAGAAGGCATAATACTGAATGTCCTTATCCATGCATCTGTAATGCATGTCTGCGGAGAATTCTCTGCCACCAAAAAAGGGCATCCCTTCTGCTGTGCAACGCTATTTTCCGGAGCTTCTTTTTCAAAAACAAGCTTTTCGTTCCAGTATTTTATAAATTCATGATTAGGCATAATTCCTCCCTCTGCAAATATCTTAAGCAAGTACCCCTTTTCCTGATCAACGCTCCATCCTGCTTTCCTTGAGTACTCCTTTAAGGTGCCACAAAGAGGAGGCACAAATCCAAGGCTGTCGCAGTTGTCTGTGCTTAGTGTGTCGTTAACAGCTGTCACTATGTTCGGCAGCATCAAGACTGCCAAAAATAAAGTTAATAAAAATAAAAAAGCTATTTTCATTTTTCATTGTCTTATTAAATGCACGAACCTGGCAGAATGTATCCTACAATCATAGGCGCTATTACTATAACTACCAGCCCTATGATAACATATTTCAGTTTTTCCTTAAGCTGGTCCCTTTCAGTAGGGTCCTTTGCCTGGAACATCATAACACCGACTACTGTAATAGCCAAGACTGCTATTGCGCCTCCTACGATTCTAACAAGATCGATTATTTTTGAGACTGTTCCGCATATTTCTGCCTCTGCATCTGCTGCCAATACAATAGGCATGACCATTAATGCAACCAATGCAATAATAAACAATAGTTTTCCTTTCATGTTTTGTACCTCCGCAAATAATCTATTTGATTATCCTATGGTAATTTATTCCTTTTTCTGTCCTTATCAAAGGAGTATAAGCGTCTTCCTTGACCCATTCCTCAATCTCCTTCAATACTCTTTTCCTGTCTTCGTCAATCTCTTCCCTGAACAGCTCTAAAAGCACTTCCATTACCTGTGATAATGAAAATGAGCCGTCCTCGCTCTGTACTCCTCTTGCTATATTCCTGTATAGCTCAATCCTCTGTTCCTGTTGTCTTGGTAGTCTCTTGTGTTTCTTTGCAAGCTGTTTGTGCTTTGCAGTAAGTTTTATTTTTGGCATTTCCTTTCGTTCACCTCTTTTTTCATCCACCTCCCCTTTTTTTGGCAGCAGCCCTTCAATAACGCCGCTGTAATCTTTTTTAACCTTTGAATCTGATGTTTTCTCAAGCTCCTTGTTCTTTTTCAGAAGCTCTTTTTTCTCGCTTTCAAGCTTTGCATGCTTCTTTGTCATGTCATCAAGCTTTTTTGAGATATTCTGCTTCTCTTTTGTAGCCTTTACAAGGCTTTTCCTTTCCTTTTTCAGCATATTGCCGAGCTCTTTCTCGCTTTTTGTGCCTTTTTTGCCTGAAACATTCAAACTAGGCAGCTTGAAATTAAGTTCGTCCCCTGAGTACTTCACTGGGAAGTACACAGAAAGGAACAAACCCCCAACAACTAAAAAGAAAAATGAAGAATATGCTATAAATGATGCGAATGCCTCTCCATCAAGGTAAATGCCTGCTCCATATGCAAAACCCTTGAATACAACAATAATAGCAAAGAAAATAATCAATGCATTCCTTACCTTTGCAAGAGTGCTTCTGCTGTGAATCGTTTCTTTTACAGCTCCGAAGAATCCGCCATGGTTAATCCTGGTAGAGTGCTTGCTTTTGACTTTAGCCAGTTGTTTTGCTATATTAGTTTTTTTCAACTAAGTCTCCCCCTCCCCCAAACTTTATTAACCCCTTAGTCATAGTAAAAGTAAGGTAGTATATAAATATTACGCAAAAATGCATTAGTCCCTTCTCCTCCTCAAGTACTTAAACGCGATATAGCCTATTAACCCAAACAAAAGGACAGCCACTAATATACCTATAAGGTTTGATTTTGTTGTTGCAGGACCTTGCTGCAGTTCTTCCTGTGCTTGTTTTGCAAGCTCTTCTTTTGCCCACTTGATGATTTCCGGGTCGACCCTCATTAATGTATTATGTGTTACAGCCTCTTTCTTTCCGTCGTATTCAAGTGTTATCTTTATGTCATTCTGCTCCTGTTCTTTAGTCACTTCAATATCTTTCTCAAAGATTGTGCTTCCAGGCGAAAGTGTTTCAGAAAAGGGTATTGTCTTTGTCACAATCATATCCCAATCCATCAGCACAATTGCGCCTTCCACATCAATATCCTCATTATAGTTGTTCGTGACATTTATTTTTATAGGGATTGTGGAATTAGTGTATTCGAGTATATATTGCTCCATGTCATAGTCATCAGACAGTTTCAGGTTGATTATTGTGTTGACTCCCCTGATAGGGACTCTTTTTATTTCCTCGTCAAGTATGTTCTTTATGACAAGAATCCCGTCAACTTCATAATTCATGATAACGCTGATATGGACTATTTCCCCAGGAGCTGCTGTTTCATCAACACCAAAGTACTCAATCCTCGCAGGTGATGTTGTCATAATGGCTTCGTACACAACTGTCTGGTAAAGCCTGAATATTCCTGCTTCGCAGTCAAGCACCTCTAAAGGAGATATGCTTATAGGATATGTTGCTGTGTTATCCATTATAATAGGGTCGTTAACAAAAAACTCAGTTTCCCTTGTATCAGAATAGCATTCTCTTTCAACATACTCATAC